>JBJEQC010000065.1:21031-24067 GCA_051881555.1 Acutalibacteraceae bacterium | reverse complement strand
GAAATGAAGCGTGTTCCCGAGGTTATCGACTGCTGGTACGATTCGGGCGCAATGCCTTTCGCTCAGCATCATTATCCTTTTGAGAATAAAGAAAAATTTGAACAGCAGTTCCCTGCCGAGTTCATCTCCGAGGCTGTTGACCAGACAAGAGGCTGGTTCTATTCTCTGCTTGCCATCTCAACGCTTCTGTTTGATAAATCGCCTTATAAAAATGTTATCGTCCTCGGCCTTGTTCAGGACGAAAACGGTCAGAAGATGTCAAAATCAAAGGGCAACGCCGTTGACCCGTTTGAGGCTCTTGCAACCTACGGTGCAGACGCTATCCGCTGGTATTTCTACACAAACTCCGCTCCGTGGCTGCCCAACCGCTTCCACGGCAAGGCTGTTGTTGAGGGTCAGCGCAAATTCATGGGCACTCTCTGGAACACCTACGCTTTCTATATTCTCTACGCTGAAATTGACAAGTTCAATCCCACCGAACACGCTCTTGAATATGACAAGCTTTCGGTTATGGATAAATGGCTGCTTTCAAGGCTCAACACGCTTATTGACACGGTTGACGGCTACCTCGGTAACTATGCAATTCCCGAAGCCGCAAAGGCACTTCAGAGCTTTGTTGACGACATGAGCAACTGGTATGTCCGCAGAGGCAGAGAGCGTTTCTGGGCTCAGGGTCTTTCTCAGGATAAGATTAACGCCTACATGACCCTTTACACCGCTCTTGAAACCGTCTGCAAGCTTGCCGCACCGATGATTCCGTTCATGACAGAGGATATCTACCGCAACCTTGTTCTCTCGGTTGACCCCTCCGCTCCCGAAAGCATTCATCTTTGCGACTATCCCGTTTCAAATCCTGCATTTGTTGACAAAGACCTTGAAGCTTCAATGGACGAGGTTCTCAATGTCGTTGTTCTCGGCAGAGCGGCAAGAAACACCGCAAACATCAAGAACAGACAGCCTCTCGCCAAGATTTTTGTTACCGCTCCCAAGGCTCTTGACAGAAACCTCTGCGAAATCATTGAGGACGAGCTTAATGTTAAGGAGCTTGAATTCGTAACCGATTCCGCATCTTATGTTTCCTACAGCTTCAAGCCTCAGCTCAAGACTCTCGGCCCCAAATACGGCAAGCTCATCGGAGCAATCAGAGAGTATCTTGCAGGCGTTGACGGCTCGGCAACCAAGCAGGAGCTTGACGAAAAGGGCTCAATCACCTTCACGGCAGGCGGCACGGAAATCACTCTCGCTCCCGAAGACCTGCTTATCGAAACCGTTCAGAAAGAGGGCTTCCAGGCTGAGAGCGGCGGCGGAGTTACCGTTGTGCTTGACACTAACCTGACCCCCGAGCTTCTCGAAGAAGGCTTCGTCAGAGAGCTTATTTCAAAGATTCAGACCATGCGTAAGGACGCAGGCTTTGAGGTTATGGACACCATAAAGATTTATGTCAGCGGCAACGAAAAGATTCAGCAGATATTTGAATCAAACCGTGCAACAATCACTCACGATGTTCTTGCAACGGATATCATTGAAGCCGCCGGCGGTTCATATACTAAGGATTGGGATATCAACGGCGAAAAAGTAACTCTCGGCGTTGAGAAAAACTGATTAATTGAGCATGAAAGGAACATTGCCATGAAATTTTCAAAAAGAATAATTTCCTTTGTTCTCGCATCGATAACCCTTTTCTCAGCAGTTATCCCGGCTTTTTCGGCAGGCGAAAATCTCCCTGCAAATGAAGCTTCAACAGGCTTTACGGATGAAGATTTTCTCTCCACAAAGGGTCAGGATATCGTCAACCGCAAGGGAGAAAAAATTCAGCTTAAAGGCGTCAACCTCGGCGCATGGATGATCTGGGAGGATTGGCTCTGCCCCTATGACGGCGGCTATGACCACAGCACCGTGCTTGAAATCCTCACAGAGCGTTTCGGTCAGGAGAAGGCATATGAGCTTTTCAATATCTATATGGATAACTGGATAACCGAATATGACCTTGACGAGATAAAGTCGATGGGCTTCAACTGCGTGCGTGTTCCGTTCTGGTACAGAAATTTCTATTATGACGATAACGGCACGAAAATTCTTGACGAAAACGGCAAATGGGATTTGTCCCGTCTTGAATGGGTCGTTGAGGAATGCTCGAAGCGTGAAATCTATGTTGTTCTCGATATGCACGGCGCAGTCGGCTATCAGAGCGACGCTCCGCACAACGGCAAGGCGGGCGAATGCGGGCTTTATGACGACACGGAGCAGGGCGAAAGATACCGCGAACTGACCGACGAGCTCTGGACGGAGATTGCCTCCCGCTTCAAAGGCAACCCCGCAGTTGCAATGTATGACCTGCTCAACGAGCCGATGTGCGATGTTCCGTCGGGCGAGCTTGAGAGAAGAAAGAACAACGAGTTCATCTACTCCCGTCTTTATAACACCGTTCGCGCCGCAGACAGCGACCATATCATCACAATGGAGTGCATCTGGACGGCGTTTGCCCTGCCTCAGGCTTTCCTCAAGGGCTGGAAGAATGTTGTTTATCAGGTTCATTTCTACAATAACTCAAACTTCATTTTCAATCTTTTTACCTGGTTCACAAAGCTTGTTTACTCAGATGTTCCGATGATGATGGGTGAATTTTATCCCCACAAGGCGACAACATGGGAAAACTGCTTCAAGACTCTCGACAAGGCGAATTACAGCTGGTTCCTGTGGACATACAAGGCAACGGGTCACGGCATGTGGGAATCCGATTGGTGCCTGAGAGGCAGCAAAGACGGATTCTGGAGAGCCGATGTTGAAAATGACAGTTTTGAAGAAATCGCCGACAAATGGGGCGAGCGAATCAGAACCGAAAACGGATTTCAGGATACGGGGCATTACGAAAGAGACGTAAAAGCCTATATCTGAGAATATCGCTTCGTAACTTAAAATAATCCTCCTGCATATGCTGAAATGACAGTATATATGCGGGAGGTTTTTTATGTTTGGCGATAATTATGTTATCAAATCATTGGAGCTTCATCTGTTTTTCGGGCGAATAATGAAAGA
>JBJEQC010000065.1:0-20931 GCA_051881555.1 Acutalibacteraceae bacterium | reverse complement strand
ATTATGTTATCAAATCATTGGAGCTTCATCTGTTTTTCGGGCGAATAATGAAAGAGCACGCCTTGTTCCTGAGGGCAGGGTTCACGCCCGTTAACGCTTCATTTTTAGAAAAGGCGGAATTTTTCAAAAACGAATTTGAAAAACTGCTTTGCAGAGCGCTGGAGCTTTAGGAGGGCGTAATCAGCCCCGAAACGGTCCGTTCGGGTGAATTCGTTACCGAATTTACGCTCACTGCGGAGCGTCAGACCGAATGTCTCACGGGGATTGAAATCTGCAACGGAATAACCGAAAAAGAGCTGAATCTGCGGGGTGCGTGCCGCCACGGCTACCTTTCCCCAAAGGTCAGGCATGTTCAGAATCTTAACAGAACCTCTTTGAAGCTTCTTGAGGATTTAATCTGTTTCAAGGAAGAAATTCTTGAAAAGGTGTTAAACTGTAAGATGTTCACGGCAAACTATCCCCTGCTGATTGAGCACATAATCAGGGAAGCAAAGCTCTATTGCAAATTCATTAAAATTCTTGAGCGTGACGGAGACATAAACTACCGCTCAATGAAGGATACCGAAAACTTCTGGAACAGAATAATGATGGAGCATGCCATGTTCATCCGAGGTCTGCTTGACCCGTGCGAAACGAAGCTGTTCTGCTCGGCAGATATTTTCGCAAAGGAATTTGCCGCTCTTCTTGAATGCAGCCGCAACGCACAGGATCGCACAATCAGGGCGGAATCGCTTGAAGAAACGAAAAAATTCAGAGAATTCAAGACGGCGGGAGTTCAGGGCATCGAGCAATGCAAGATCCGTTCAATCATTCTGCCCCTGCTTGCCGACCATGTTCTGCGGGAAGCAAACCATTATATCAGACTTCTTGAATGCTGAAATATATCCAATAAAATCAACAGCCTGCACGGAAAACCCATGCAGGCTGTTGATTTTATAAGATTGATTTCTGTTATGCCAAGCCTGCCGCTTTCAGGTTTTCCTGATGCTCCTCGTAGGTTTCGGCATAATAATAATTTGCGTTTTCGTCATGGCAGAAATAAAGATAGGGAACATCGGCGGGATTCAGCGCCGCATTTATCGTTCTGAGGCCCGGATTTGATATCGGGCCTGCGGGGAGAGCGGAACACTTGTAAGTGTTGTAATAGCTGTTGTAACGGTTGATATCACCCGTGATAAAGGGCTTGACATTCCGCTCGATGTAATAAATTGTTGAATCCATTTGAAGCTTCATTCCCGCTTCAAGGCGGTTATAGATAACTGCGGCAATTTTGGCAACCTCGTTCGGGTTTGCGCCCTCTTTTTCGATTATCGAAGCAACGGTGATTACCTCGTCCATGCTGTAGCCGAGAGCCGAAGCCTGCGCTTTCATGGAATCGGTTATCTTAGCCTTGCCGCCTCTGAGGAATTTGCCGATGGCGTCCTGAGGCTTTTGATTGGTGTAAAACTCATAAGTATCGGGGAAAAGATATCCCTCCAGCTTAAAGCAACGGTTCGGATTCGACGGAATTGCGGCAACAAGCGGATAATAGCTGTAGTCATAGGTCTGCGCCGTCTCCATAAGGTCATCAAAACTGCTGACTCCGTTTTCTTCAAGCGTTTTGAAAATCTCAGTTAAGCTCTGCCCCTCTTTAATGGTAATTGTAACCGTTTTCCTTTCGGGCTGAGTTGTCGGTTTTTCCGTTTGGGCGGCGTTCGTGAGGCTTGCCGTCATCTGAGCAGTCGGTTTTTCGTTTACCGAAACTGTTTCTCCGTTGTTTTCCGTCCCATTATTACCCGTAACCTGAGCAAAGGCGTTTACCGCCTGAGAAAGGTCATATTCCGACGAAGCCGCCTGAGTTTCCGTTGTTGTTCCGGGATTTTTCTCCTCCTGCCTTGAGCATGAAGCTGAAAGCAGGGATAAGCACATCAAAGCAACTGCAAAAGCCACTTTTACCCTCTTCATTTTTCCTCCTGCTTTTTAATCAAACATTCTCTCGGTATTTCTTCCTTGCATATCTGAAAACAACATAGGCAAGGCAGATAAGAATGAATATTCCGATATAAAGCGCATATCTTTTTGCCTCGGGGGTTATTCCCTCTCCGTCGCCCGATGAGGGATTCAAGCCGTCTCCTCCGAAGAAAAGAGAACGGTATCCGCTCCCCGCCGAGGGAACATAATTCTTGACATCGTCCCAGAGTCCGCTCATAAGCGACAGAATTTCGGGCGAAAGATTGAGGAAAAGCTGAGTTTTGAACTGACCTTCCTCGGGGTAAAGAATTTCATTCTGATAGAATGAGTAATCGGGATTGGTGTAAACCTCCGTGTGAGGGCTTGCGTAGCAGATATATTCGGCATTTTCAAGCGCAACATCGGGTTCAAGCAGAAAGTTAATGTAAAGCTCTGCCGCAAGCTTATTCTTTGCGCCCTTGAGAATGCTTATTGCGTCAACGAAGAAGTTAACGCCCTCTTTCGGATAAACGAATTCAAGATCGGGATTATTCTCCTGCATGGTGAGAAAATCGCCTGCAAAATAGGGAGCAAGCGCAGCTTCGCCCGCCTCCATCTTGAGGAATATCTCATCGTTGACATAAGAGGGAGAAACGCTTTTCTGCTCTTTGAGAAGCTCTGCGGCAACTCTCCATGAGGCAGGAGATTCGTTGTTATAATCCATGCCGAGAACGCTCTGAGCAATTGCAAAAGCGTCTCTCGGGTTGTTTATCATCAGAATACTGCCCGTATATCTCTCGTCCCAGAGAGCCGTCCAACTGTCGGGAGCTTCCTCAACCATCTTGGTGTTGTAGATAAGGCCGACCATTCCGACCGTGTAGGGAACAGAATATTCATTTGTCGGGTCATGGGCAAGATTTCTGTATTTTTCGGGGATATATTTATAATTCGGAACATTTGAAAAGTCAATCTTTTCAAGCATATCCTCGGCTATCATTCTTTCGATCATGTAGTCCGACGGGATAACGACATCATATGAAACACCGCCGCTTTTGAGCTTTGAATACATAACCTCGTTGGTGTCATAGGTATCATAGATAACTTCAATTCCGTATTTTTCTTCAAAAGCCTTGTTGACATCAAGGGCGCCGTCCTCGCCGTCGGAAATATATTCGCCCCAGTTATAAACATAAAGCTTTGTGCCCCTGAGCGCCTCAATGTCGCTCTGCGAAGCTGCGGCAGACGCAACGGTGCAGGGCGCAAGGGCAATAATAAGCGCAATGAGCGCACATGCAATTCTTTTTTTCACTCTCCGTCTCTCCTTATGGATTAGCTGATAAATCGGGTTGTAATAATCAGCGTGATAGTTTATTTGGTTTTTCTTTTTGATTCCTGTTCGCTTTTCGACTGAGCAAGATTATAGAGAATCAGCAGCAGCAGAATGCTGACAAAAATCAATGCGGAAAGCGCATACATATCGGGCTTTACACGCTTCTTTGTCATTGAGAAAATAGCTATCGGAAGCGTCTGGAAGCCCGGTCCGCCGGTGAAATAGCTGATAATGAAATCGTCAAGCGACAGGGTGAACGCCATTATCATTCCCGTTATAATGCCGGGCATGATTGAGGGCAGAACAACCTTGAAAAACGCCTGAACGGGCATACAGCCGAGATCCTGCGCCGCTTCGGCAAGGTTTCTGTCGGTCTGGCGGAGCTTTGGCAGAACCGTAAGGATAATATAAGGCAGATTGAATGTTACATGGGCGATAAGCAGAGTTCCGAAGCCGAGAACCGAATCGTTTCTGACAAGCCTGCCGACAAAAACGAACAGCAACATCATTGAAATACCCGTTACGATTTCGGGGTTCATCATCGGAATATTCGTCACCGCCATAATGCTTGAGCGGGCAACGCCTTTTTTGAATTTGTCGATTCCGACGGCCGCCGCCGTGCCGATTACCGTTGCGGCAACCGATGAGCAGACCGCAAGAATCAGGGTGTTATAAAGCGCTCTGAGGGTTGCTTCATCCTGAAAGAGCGATTTATACCATTGAAGCGAAAAGCCCGCAAAAACGCTCGTACTGCTTGATGAGTTAAATGAAAAAAGAATCAGCACGATGATGGGCGCATAGAGAAAGAGAAAAACGAGAGCCGAATAAATTCTTGAAACCGTTTTCATATTACCATGCCCTCCTCATCGCCCGTAAAGCGGTTCATAACAGCCATGCTCAAAAGAATAAGCACCATGAGCACAAGCGAAATCGAAGCGCCGAGATTGTAGTTATATGACTGCTGGAACTGCCTTTCGATAACATCGCCGATAAGGTCAAACGAGCCGCCGCCGAGCTTTTGCGAAATATAGAATGTGCTGACGGAGGGAACAAAAACCATCGTTATTCCCGAAACAACGCCCGGCATGCTCATTGGCAGAATGCATCTTCTGATAACCGTCAGCCTGTTGCCGCCGAGATCCTGGCAGGCTTCAATCATGCTGCGGTCAAGCTTTGCCATAACGGAATAAATCGGCATTATCATATACGGCAGGAAATTATAAACCATGCCGAGGATAACCGCGCCCGAGGTGTTAATCATGTGAATCGGGTCAATGCCTATTTTGCCGAGCAGGGTGTTGATTATGCCCGTATCCTGAAGCAGAGCCATCCATGAATAGGTTCTGATAAGAAAGCTCATCCACATCGGGAGCATAACGAGCATAACGAGCGTGCGCTGAATTTTCTCCGTTTTCTGCGAAATGATGTAGGCAAGCGGAAACGCAATCACAAGGCAGATAATGGTTGCAACGATGCCGAACCAAATCGAACGCAGAAAAGTCGGCGCATACTTAACAAGGGCGGAAATATTGTCAAATGTGAAATTCCCCGCCGCATCGGTGAATGAATAATAGACAACGAAAATCAGGGGCGCAATGATGAAAAGCGCCGACCAGACGATATAAGGCGAGGCAACAAGCTTCGTTTTCAATGCTGAGCGGTTGTTCATTCCTCGTCCTCCTCAGCATCAGCCGAGGGGTCGGAAAGCTCGTCAAATTCCTCGCTGAATGAGCTGTAGTCGCCGTAAATACCCGAATATTCGGATTTCTTCATAATATGGATTGCGTCGGGTTCGATGAACAGACCGATTTTGCTGCCCTCGGGCTGATAATCGGTTGTCTGAATCATCCACTTGAAGCCGCCGATATCAACGATAATTTCAAAATGAACGCCCTTAAAGGTTACCGAGGTAACAACGCCGCAGAGCATTCCCTTTTCGGGCTCAACAACATCAACATCTTCGGGGCGGACTACGACATCGACCGCCTCATTTTTGGCAAAGCCCTTGTCAAGGCATTCAAAGCGGTGACCCGAGAAATCAACCACGCAGTCCTCGGGCATAACGCCGTCAAGGATATTGCTCTCGCCGATGAAATCCGCAACAAAGGCATTCTTCGGCTCGTTATAAATATCAAGAGGCGTTCCTATCTGCTGAATAACGCCGTTATCCATAACCACAACGGTGTCTGACATTGAGAGAGCTTCCTCCTGGTCATGGGTAACATATATAAAGGTTATGCCGAGCCTCTGCTGAATATTTTTAAGCTCAACCTGCATATCCTTGCGAAGCTTCAGATCGAGAGCGCCCAAAGGCTCGTCAAGAAGCAGAACTCTCGGCTTAACCGCAAGAGCTCTTGCGATTGCAACTCGCTGCTGCTGACCGCCCGAGAGCGAATTTATATTACGCTTGCCGAATCCGGTCAGATTGACCAGAGCAAGCATTTCTTCAACCGTTTCCTTAATCTGCTTTTCGGGAGTCTTTCTGACTCTCAGACCGAAAGCAACATTCTCATAAACATTCAGGTGAGGAAAAAGGGCATAACGCTGAAAAATAGTGTTAACCTGCCTCTTATGAGGAGGAACACTATTGATCTTCTTTCCCTCAAAAATAACCTCGCCTTCATCGGGTTCAACAAAGCCTGCAATAATTCGCAAAGTCGTTGTTTTGCCGCAGCCCGACGGACCGAGCAGAGTTATAAACTCCTTATCCCGGATGTAAAGATTCAGATTTTTGAGCACCTGATTATTCCCGAAAGAAACGGAAATGTTTTTCAAATCGATTATTGCATTGTTTTTCAATTATGCAGCCCCTCTCCACAATTAATAATATTACCATAAATATAGTGCAAATATCTGCAAATGTCAACAATTTTTTTAACAAAACCGTGAAAAACCCGTTTCCGTTTTAGAAATTTTATAATTTTACTCTGTTTTTCTCTTGAATGCTCCGATATGCTCTGTTTTTCTCACTTTTTTATTTTTCAAAAAAAGTTGTCTTGAAAAATATTTTTTGCATAAAAATTCGGCGAAATTCACGGTTTAACCGCAATTCCGCCGAAAATAATCAAAATTCAATTTCCTTATTGATAACGATAAAGGTCATGCGCTCCTGAATCGTCTGACCGCCGTGAGATTTTATGAATCCGCCGTGATCGCTCGTCAGGATTATCAGCCAATCCTCGTTGTCATAATTCTTTCTTGCCTTTATCGCCTCGATAACCTCTTTTGCATAAACATCGTTATCGTACATCGCCTGCCGATATTCGGGATTAAAGGTCGAAAAGCCCGTGCCGTGACCCGCCGAATCGGGAAATTCATAAACGGGGAAAATGAAATCGGAGCAATCGTCCGAAGCGATATCCGCGAGAGTTTTTTCGTGAATTTCCTCCTGGCTTTCGCACTTGACGAATGCGGCGTTTATCCCGTTTTCTTCGCAGTAATTCTTTTCATTAATATATGTGCTGTTTTCATCGATGAAATGACCGCCCCATGTGGTATAAAAAGCCGTTTTGTCAGCCTTGCCGCTCTGAATGAGGGTTGTCAGCAATGTCAGGTAATCGTTTGACTTCGGGATACCGTTGTCGGTAACTCCGTTTTCGCTTCCCCACTTGCCCGTCAGAATCGAGCACCAGCCGGGAGCGGTTGAGGTTGCCTGAACGGCAGGCTTGGGATAATTGGCTCCGCCGCAGTAAGAAATATAAGCCTTTGCGCCGTCCGAGAGCATCGCTTCAAAGCCGCCGTCTTCGGCAACATATGCCGTACCGTCAAGTCTGCCGCCGTCGAAGCCGATAATGATAGCTTTTTTCTCCTTTGAACCGCCCGAGCTCATATGAGAAACGATAATGTCATAAAGAGCCGTCTGCGGAATCGCAGTTTCAAGCGTGTTTTCATAAAAATCGAGCTGTTCAACATGAGCCTTGTAGTTCAGCGCGGTATCCATTTCCGCTTTGTCAATCATTTTAACCATTCCTCCCGAAATCACAGCCGCAATCGCAGTAAAGAAAGCGGCAATTTTTAAAAGTAAAGTTTTCATTTTAATTCCTCCGTTTGCAATAATATGGCATATTCAGACTGTGTCTGCTTAATTGGATAACCTTTCATTACAATAATCAACTACATATTCATATATGTCTTTTGTTGAAGAGCAAAAGCAGCCTCTATTACCTTTGGATATTTCTTCTTTTGCTAACATCAAAGCTTTTTCAAAAGAATTGTTTTTAATATGATACAACATCTTTATCAGTTTGATATCAAATCCATAACCGCCGTCAGACTTTTCGGCAATGTTAACAAAGTTATCAACATCATCGCCTAACTCATCAATAAATTTAATGCATTTCTCATCAGCTTCTTTGAATATCTCTTGAACAATTTCATCGATTTCATCAAGAGAATCGTTCACCTTCATTTTTATTTTAACAGGTATGATACCGGAAATAGTAAATGCACCGTTTGCCCTCAGACTCATTGGTCTGTCTTTATTGGAACTCATATCAAAGACATCCCAAAAAACATCATCAATAAAATACGGTTTAATTTCAGCATCGCCCCAAATTTCCGGATTCACCTCATTGAAGCCTACTGTAATAAAGTAATCTTTATACTTTTTAAATGAATAAAATTCAACCTTTTTATATCCAAATTCTTTTGCGTGATTTCTTATTGCGATTCCAAGTTGCTTCTCCATGTCTTTTGATTTGAATTTTTTCATGCTCCTATTCCTCCGATCATTTTGTTTTGTGATTTCAGAAATTACAGTTGGAATCCCGATTGGCTGTATTTGCTTCAAGATAAATATAGCAAATTCAGTCAATTAAGTCAACATAATTAATTGACACTCTGTGATTTTGCGGATATAATCAATTTGCAAAGAAAAGGAGGCGTTTGTTTTGCAGTATTTATGCCATTCATATCTTCCCGCAGGAACTGCGGAGAATATTATTAGGAAAATCAATTTTAACCAAATTACTCATGTCAATTTTGCATTTTCAAGCGTTGAAAAAGAGGAAAACGGCGATTTTCTGCCGACGGTTTCCGAAACGGTCCGCAACAGCATTGCCTTGACTAAAGAAATCATCGCTTCTCAGGGCGCAAAGACTAAAACGCTTCTGTCAATCGGCGGAGCGGGGGCAAGCAATTTCTGCGAGGGCTGTTCAACCGAACAGGCAAGAAAAAAATTCGCATCCCGCTGTGCGGAGCTGATTGATTCGCTCGGAATTGACGGCGTTGACCTTGATTGGGAATTTCCGGGCAGGTCGCATCTCGGCGTTTCCTGCTGTGAGCATTGCACAACGGATTATATCGAGCTTTGCCGTGAAATCAGAAAAGCCATCGGCTCTCATCTGCTGACCGCCGCAGTCGGCAGCGACCTTTGGGGCGACCTTGACTATTCGCTTCTGAACGGTGTTTTTGATTTTGTTAATGTCATGACCTACGACATGACCGACTGCGACCATTCAAGCTTTGCGCTGACAGTTAAGAACATGAACGATTGGGCAAAGCTCATTGACAAGAGTAAGCTCATTCTCGGCGTTCCTTTTTATGCAAGAAGCAAAACCGAAAAATACAATTGGGTCGGATACGATTATCTCACAGAGCTTGTAAGTCAGGGCAAAGCAAGCCTTGAGAGGGGCGAAGACCAGGACTATATAATTATCGGCGGCGCAAGGCTCGGAATTGACACGCCCGAATCAATCATCAAAAAGGCTCATTGGGTCAAAGAAAACGGTTTCGGCGGCATATTCAACTGGCAGGAGGGCAGCGATTATAAAGGCTCTCTCAGAAACGCCATGTGGAACGGAATGTTCGGCGAATAACTCAGCAAGTTTTTTTAATTAAATAATAACCCCGATACAAACAGGCAATACTGATATTGCCATCAAATGTATCGGGGTGATTTTTTTGCAGTTCAACAAGGTTGAAATATGCGGAGTTAACACCGCAAAACTGAAGGTTCTCAAAGAAAGCGAAAAAATGGAGCTTCTCAAAAAGGCAAGAGCGGGCGACAAAAAAGCCCGTGAAGATCTCGTGACGGGCAATCTGAGGCTTGTTCTGAGCGTTATCCAGCGATTTTCAAACAGGGGCGAAAATCCCGACGATCTTTTTCAGGTCGGCTGTATCGGGCTGATAAAAGCAATTGATAATTTTGACATGAGCCTTGATGTGCGCTTCAGCACTTATGCCTGCCCAATGATAATCGGCGAAGTCAGACGGCATCTGCGGGATAACAACCCCGTCAGGGTCAGCCGCTCGGTCAGAGACACCGCCTATCACGCAATGCAGGTCAGGGAACGGCTTATCAACGAGCTTGAGCGTGACCCCACTCCCGAGGAAATTGCAAAAGAGCTTGGCATAGACAGAGAAAGCGTGGTTATGGCTCTTGACGCAATTGTTGAGCCCGTTTCGCTCAACGAGCCTGTCTATTCCGACGGCGGCGACACGATTTATGTTATGGATCAGATCGGAGGAGCGGAAAGCGAAGAAAACTGGCTTGATGAAATTCTGCTCAAGCAGGCAATGAGAGACCTGAACAAGAGGGAGAAAAAGATACTTTATCTCCGTTTCATGCAGGGTAAAACGCAAATGGAGGTTGCTCAGGAAATCGGCATTTCTCAGGCGCAGGTTTCACGCCTTGAAAAAGGCGCAATCAAAAAAATCAAGAGTAATTCATAAGCAAAAGCCGTCGGGAAGCAATTGCCGCCCGACGGTTTGTTCTTCAATTTAAATTTCGCATCTGTAGGTTGCGTATGCAAGAAGCTCGCCGGAGAAAAATTCACATGCCGTGAAAACAACGCAGTCATCATAAACCGTGACCAGCATTCCCTCGGATTCACGCATACAGTTTTCAACCGTTGCCGCAGAATTTGCAGTTGTGCTTCTCGGCGACGAAACGCTTGAAATATGAATCATCGTTGCGTATTCGCCGTCATAGTTTGTTATGTTAATCCGGGGATTGAGCTTATACATATCGTATGTCCAATGAGAATGGCCGTTGAAGAAAAATACATTCTTATAATCCTTCATAAGCTGACGGAAACGGACCTCGTCGGGAGTTCCCGCCGTGAATGAAAGATCGTATTTAACTCCGAGATTGTTTATCAGATTGCCCTCGCCCATATAAGGGTCATCGCTGGGAGCGTTGAGGAATGTGTGGAAGAAAAGGAACACCTTTCTGTCCTTATATTCTTCAAGCCGGGTTGCAAGCCAGTCAAGCTGTTCATCGGTCAGAATGCGGCTTGTGTCTTTATTGTAATCCCATTGATACTGGCAAAGGAAAATAAAGATATCTCCCCTGCCCTCGGACGGCTGATAAACGAAATCCATTCCGTTTTCCGAAACATTTATTACGCCGTCTGCCTTGTTCTCGCCGTAAACGCCCGCATTGACAAGCTCCTGCCAATTTTCAAGGCTGTATTTGTTTGAAACATCGTGGTTGCCCGTGCAGGTATAAACGGGGAAATCATAATTTGATGCAATTCTGTGGAACTTTTCAAATGAATCCCTTTCGCCGTTGCTTGAAAGGTCCCCCGACATTCCGACAAACGATATTCCGAATCCTTCAAGAAAATTGAGGGCATTCGGGAAAGTTATCTCTGCGTCGTCGCCCGTCAGCGAAAGATTATAGCGGTTGAAATGCAGGTCGCTCAATGCGCCGAAAGAATAGATTTTTTCGCCGTTATCTGCAAGCTTTTCTTCGGGAAGCTCCGCCGAGCCCATGAACACCTTGTTTCTGAAAGCAAGCACGCTCTCTGCGCCCTCGGGAATCGCCGTGAACTCATAAATATCCGTGCTCCCCTTGCCGCCGCTGACGGTAAGCTCGGCAAATTCGCTGTAATAAACTTCATAGCCTTTAACTTCAACCGAAAGCTTCTCATTATCTTCGGTTCCCCAATAAAGCTCGTAAGAACCGCTGACGGGCGAAGAAACCGTGACCGTCCCCGCCGCAGAGCCTGCGGAATCATTTGCAAAAGCATAATCGATTTCGGCTTTGCCGTTTAAAAACGGAAGCGAAACCGTAAAGCCGTTGAGCGCAATAACCAGCGGCATAATCAATGTCATAATTTTAATTGCAATTTTTGTCAGCATATTTATTCTTCCTCTTTTGCATTTTAAATTCAGCCTGCAAGCTGATAAACTCTTACATAATCAACTATAAAATCAACATCGCCGCTGTTGAGGTTTATATCACCGCAGCCGAACGCCTCACCGTTTTCTCCGGCAATTTCAACGGAAAGAAGGAGACATTCGGGGTTCTGCGAAACACCGCCCTTATCCGTTCGGGCGCACTCACGGCCGTTGATATAGAAAATGTATTCGTCGGGAGTCCACATAACTCCGTATGTATTATATTCGGTATAGGGATTATGGGCATAAAAACTGCCGACATGATAGCTTTGATGAGCATCTCCGTAGCCGTCCCAATGGAGGTTGACCGAGACGCAGTCCGCAGTTTTCCTTTCACCCTGCTCATAGCCGAAGCCTTCAAAAATGTCAACTTCCGTGCCGTCACGACCGCCGCCGTCAACATTGAAAACGCCCTCGTTCATCATCCAGAACGCCGACCAAAGCCCCTGCCCCTGAGGCAGAATACAGCGTGTTTCAAAATAGCCGTAAAGGAAAAAGTCGGGATTTGCTCCGTCCGAGGAATTTGAGTCACGGGTTGTTATATATCCCGTATACCAGCCCTCTTTGTAGTCTCCGCCGTATTCCGAAGCGGCTTTTTCATCGAGATATTTTGTGCGGATATGAAGATTGCCGTCAGATACGCTTATCATATCATTATGCCAATAACCGCCCCTGCGAACCGCACCCCAATGGATTTTATCAACATTCTGATTGTCGTTCCATTTGTTGCGGTCAAGCTCGGTTCCGTCAAATTCATCCTGCCAGACAAGCTCATATCCTTCAAGATTAACCGTCTTGCAGGTCGGATTCAATCCGTAGCCCAAATCAACCCGGATAACCGAAGATATCATAACAACAAATGCAATAAACATATTGATTATTGAATATTTCATATTTTGCTTCCTCACATCAAGGCAACCGACAGAGCGAGCAGAATTTGTGCCGGATAATAGGTTGAAAGCTCAACCGTTACCCAATTGTTTTTCTTCTTAACGGGCGTGAAATAGAGCAGACTCAGGCATGAATCGCTTATCAGGAACAGCACCGAGCCCGCAAAAGCGAGCCAGAATGCGGGGCTTCTGCCGCCGAAAGCAAGCACCGCCGAAGCGGAAACTTTATAAACAAGAGCGGCATAATAAACCGTCAGCATTATTTTCAGCTTAATATCAATCTTCATTTTCAGCAGTTTCATCATTACAATGCTGAAAACTCCGCCGAGAATGCCGACAATGAGCGCAACGGGATTAAAACCGCCTTTTGTGATGAAGGCGCAAAGATAGAAAATATGACCGACAAGAAAATACGCCGTTCCCAGGGGAATAAGCTTGCCTCTGAATGTCGGCGCAATCTCTTTGATTCCGAGCAGAACATCGCCGAAAAATCCGAAAAGCAGGGCAAAGCAAACCAGGCAGAAATAATATGTATCCGTCGGATTCATGCAGTAGCCGACAACGGCAACCGAAATGAAACCGAAGCTTGCCATGAATTTGCAGAGCATTCCCTGAAAAGCTTTTCCTTTTCGCCGCTGAGCAATGCAGGCGAAAGCAAAGCCGGAAGTTAACGCAGTCAAAACAACGGTAACAATAAACAGCGGTGACATAGTATTTCCTCCTTGATAATATTGAATTTATTCAGCAGACAGCCCACCGTCCGCAGATTTCAAAGCCGATTTTCTTATAAAAATCCGCAAGCGAATCGTTTCTGCAAAACAGAAAAACTGCCTTTTCCGACTTCTCTTTTGCAAGAGAGCCGACAAGCGCAGAGGCGTATCCCCTGCCCCTTGCGACGGGTCTTGTTGCAACAGCTCCGAGCAAAACGCTTTTTTCGCCCTCAAAAAGAGCGAAAGCGCAGGCGGAAAGCTCTCCGCCGCTCTGAACGGCGGCAAGCGAAGCAGTGCCTTTGGCAAGCCTTGCGCAGACATCGGCAAGAAAGCTTCCGTAATCTCCGAGCTCAAAGCCGCATTCCGTCAGCAAGGCATAAAGTTCTTTTTTGTCATAATCATTAAGTATATCTGTGGCGGGAAGCTCAGCCTCATTGCCGCAGTACCGAACAATAAACGATGTCTTTTTTACGGGAAGTCCGAGCCTTTCGGCGCAATCGGCACAGCAGGTAATATCCGAGAAACCGACAGCCGACAAAAACGCCGAAAGCTCCTCATAATCCGCATTTTCGGTGCAGAACAAGGTTGCACTCCCGTCAACTCTGCTGACCGCCGCCGTCGGAACGTCTCCGACAGTTTGCACCCAGAAAAAAGCAAAGCTTTGTGATGCGCCATAGGTTTCAAAAAGCGCAGTTATTCTTGCCGCAAACGGGTCAGCCGGCAAAAAGTCAAGCTGTGATTTTTCGTTAATAAGACTTACCATTTTGCGAATTCCTCCGCCATTGCCTTAACAAGACGCAGGCTTTCAAGCGCATCATCATATTTTATGACACAACTCGGGGAATGAAGATAGCGGCAGGGAACCGAAATCGCAAGGGTTTTAACGCCGCCTCTGCTTTTATGGATTGCGCCTGCATTGTTACCGCCTGCTACAAGGGTTTTCGCCTGGCATTTTATGCCGTCTCTTTCGGCAACCTCGAACGCCCTGTCAAAAAGCTCTCTGCCGTAAAGCGTGCTTCTGTCCATGAAAGAAACCGCTCCGCCCTCGCCGCAAAGGCAAACTCTTTTTTCATCCTTAACGCCCGAAATATCCGCCGCTGTGGTTGTTTCAACAACGATTGCGAAATCGGGGGCGATTGTGAACGCCGCCGTCTGCGCTCCCCTTGTGCCGATTTCCTCCTGAACGCTGAAAGAAAACCATGCGTCATATTCAAGCTCGCTTCTTATCATTTCAATCAGCATTGCACAGCCGACTCTGTCATCAAGAGCCTTTGATTTTATAAATCCGTTTCCGAATTCGGCAAAACCGTCGGCAAACCAAGCCACATCTCCCGGGCGGACATACTTCGCCGCTTCTTCTCTGCTTTTTGCTCCGATGTCAATATAAAGCTCATCGGCTTTGGGCATATCCGCTTCTGCGTTTTTTTCAAGCATATGAATCGGCTTAATGCCGAAAACTCCGCAGACCGCTTTTTCGCCGACCCTGACGGTTCTGCCCGCAAAAACACGGGTGTCGATTCCTCCGACCTTTTCAAAGCGGAGAAAGCCCTCGGAATCAATCGAAGTAATGATAAATCCGACCTCATCCATATGGGCGTCAATCATGACCTTGTTTTTTGCAGGATTTTTGCCTTTTTTGAACACAATAAGATTGCCGAGCGGGTCAACGCTGTATTCGGCATAATCTTTGATTTTTTCAATTATATATTCACGAACGGCGTTTTCTCTGCCGGAAATTCCGGGCAGGGCGCACAGTTCTTTAATCATTTCAAGCATTAACGCCGCCCCTTTCCGAAATATATTCCGCAAGAAGCCTTGCCGTGCTTTCAATATCCGCAAGGTCGCAGACCTCGGCGGCTGTGTGCATATTTCTCAAAGGAATTGAAAGCAGAGCGGTTTTAACCCCTCTGCCCGAGGTCTGAATTTGGTCGCAGTTTGTTCCCGTTTTGCCGCCCATTACCTCGGTCTGATTGGAAATTCCTTTTTCCTCCGCAAGCTCGCTCAGCCTGCGGCTCATTTCATAATCGAGCGACGGAGCATAGCCGACCATGGTTCCTCCGCCGAGCGAAGCATATTTTTCCCCGCTGATTCCCGGAGCGGAAGCGAAGCTGACATCAACCGCAATCGCTTCATCCGCCTGAGCGGAAAATGCGCCCGTCTGAGCTCCGCTGCCCGTGGTTTCCTCCTGAACGGAGAATATGACGCTCAGCGTGCAGTCAAGCTTTTTGCCGTCAAGAAGCTCAAGACAGCGAAGAATCGCCGCAATGCCCGCTCTGTCGTCAATCGCAGGCGAACATACTCTGCTTCCGAGCAGGTTTTCATAATTTCCGTTAAATGTTATTCTGTCACCGGGGGAAACAAGCTTCAACGCTTCTTCACGGCTCATGCCGATATCAACCGAAATATCGTCAAAACCTTTAGCCTTGCCCGAATCCTCGGGCTTTGAAAGATGGGGCGGAGTTGAGGTTATAACGCCCGAAAGCTTCTCTCTGCCGTGAACCGTCACCTCGGCGGCGGCAAGCACACGGATATCCGCTCCGCCGCATTTGGCAACCTTCAAAAAGCCGTCGGAATCAATCGCCGTAACGACAAGACCGATTCGGTCAAGATGAGCGTCAAGCAGAATATGAGGTTTCCCCTCGCCCATTCTGCCCCTGACGCTCCCTAATGCGTCGGTTTCGGCAGGCATGAATTTATTCAGAAGTCCCGCCGCCGTTTCTGCCGCATCGCTCTCAGCGCCCGAAACTCCCCCTGCGCCGCAAAGCTCTTTGAGCAAAAGCGAAACTTCATTAAAGTCAGACATAATCAATTATCCTTTCATCAGATAACCTGAATTCCGCCCTCGGGACGGATATTGAGAACATAGCAGGATTTTTCGCCGAAAACGGCGCATATTTTAGACTTGAACTCGCCGAGAAGCTCCTCGGGAACAAAAGCTTGAATCGTGCCGGCAAATCCGCCGCCGTGAACTCTCCATGCACCCTTGCCGCTGAGAACCTGCTGGCAGATTGAGAGCGCAAGGCTGACGGGCTGATTTGACGGAGCTTTGCAGGTGAAAACATTCTGATTATACATATATGACGAGAATCCGCTTTCGATAACAAGAGCCTTGAACGCTTCAAAATCGCCTTTTTCGAGAGCCTCCGCCTGCTTTTCAACTCTGTCGTTTTCGTTGTAAAAATGCATTGCACGAAGCACGGCTCTGTCGCCCGCAGAATCACGGACAACGGCAATATTCTTCTCAAATTCTTCTCTGTCAACCTCTCTGAGAACGCTCTTTCCGAATTTTGAAGCAACATCCTCCATCTCGCTTCTGACGGCGGCATATTCATCGGTAAGGTCCGAATGGTCTCCGCCCGTGTCAACAATGCACAGAGCATGGCGGCATGAGCCGAAGTCAAAATCAAGCTTTTCGATTACGGGAGCGGCAGGGTCTTTGAAATCAATCTCAACAAAGCCGCCGACCGAGCACGCCATCTGGTCCATAAGTCCGCAGGGCTTGCCGAAATATTCGTTCTCGGCAAACTGAGCTATCTGAGCAATCTCAACCGAGCTGATTTTTCCGCCGTTATATAAATGGTTGAGCACCGTTCCGAGAAGCACCTCAAAAGCCGCAGAAGAAGAAAGACCCGAGCCCGAAAGAACGTCGGAAGCCGTTGCGGCGTCAAAACCGCCGATCTTATAGCCTCTGTTTTTGAAGCCTGCGCAAACGCCTCTGACAAGAGCCGCCGACTTTCCTCTCTCGGCAGGCATAACGCCGAGGTCGTTCAAATCGACAACATCCATTTTGTAGCCCTCGGATTTGACTCGGACAATGTTTTCTCCGTTAATTCCCGCTACGGCAACTGCGTCAAGGTTAACGCTTGCCGCAAGAACCTTGCCGTGGTTATGGTCGGTGTGGTTTCCGCAAACCTCGGTTCTGCCCGGAGCGCTGAAAACTCCGACCTCTCTGTCAGAGCCGAAAAGCTCTTCAAAGCTTGAAGCGATTCGGATATATCTTGACTTCTGCGCTTCTATATCCTCTTTTTTATAGTTTCTTTCAAGGGCGGCGTCATATTCGGAGCCCCTGAGTTTTTCTTTCAGCAATGATGTTTTAACCATTTTCTGTGTTTCCTCTCTTTTCTTTTATTTTTCTATCCTGTCTGTTCTTAAAGAACTCAATTGACTTTTCAACCGTAGTCCAGACTCCGTTAACCGACAGAGCCGAGATGCCGGAAAGGAATAATATTATCGTTATCGGCAGCAGGAAGCCCGGCGACAGCGGGTCATAAATGTTGCGGCCGACAAAGGTGAACGAAATCAGCTTCGGCAAAAATCCGATTACCGAAAGCAAAACAAATTTCCAATAACCGAAATTAAATGAGCCGTAAATGCCCGAAATGCTGTTAATCGGCATGCACGGAACAAGCCGCAGAGCAATAAGCAGAGCGGGGTTTCCCTTACCGCCGTGCTGAATAAGCCTTCGCAGACCGTCAACCTTGCAAATCATCTTCCATGCGTTGCCCGCTCCGAACCGCCTGCCCCAGAAATAACGGATTGTTATCAGCAGGATAAAGCCGATTATATTAACGGGCACGGCAAGATACATCGGCAAAACTATACCTGTTAAGAAGCAGACCGTTGAGGTAGGATATATGGGAAAAATACTCTTAACGGCAAACAGCAGCATGATAGCTCCGAAGAACTGCCACTCCTTGTCGATATGAGCAATAAAATCCTCAAGCTCGGCAAGCTTCAGCCTGACCTCTGAATACCAATGCCACAGCTCATCGTATTGCATTGAAAACAGAAGCACCGCCGTTGCAAGCGAAGCCGCAATCAATATCAGTCCGCCGAAAAGCAGATATTTTTTTCGCTTTTTTCTTTTTTCCAAAAGCTCACCGCAATTCCATTATTTTTCTGACACTTTATTATTTTATATTATTATCTCGCTCGGGTCAATAAGAAATAAAAATATTTTATGCTTTTATTTTTTCTGTATTATGCTATAATATCTTAGAAAAGGATTTGTTATGCCCGAATACGGCATATTATTCTGATAAAGAGTTAATTGTTTTGGAGGATGATTCTGATGAAAATTACCGTTCTTGACGGCTTCACCGAAAACCCCGGTGACCTTTCGTGGGATTGGCTCAACGAATGCGGAGACTGCACGGTTTATGACCGCACCCCCGCCGAGCTTATCCGGGAGCGTTGCAAAGAATGCGATATTGTCATAACGAATAAAACCCCTCTGCGCCGAAGCGTGCTTGAAAATCTGACGGAGCTTAAATTCGTCGGCCTGCTCAGCACGGGCTTCAACATAGTCGATTGGGAATTCTGCAAAGAAAAGGGAATACCCGTGTGCAACATTCCGTCTTACAGCACCAACGCCGTTGCCCAGCTCGTTTTTGCGCTTATTTTGGAGCACACAAACGCAGTTGCGGCTCACAGCGAATCGGTTCATTCGGGAGAATGGTCGGCTTGCAAAGATTTTTGCTATCAGGTTGCTCCGCTTTATGAACTTGACGGAAAAACGCTCGGAATAATCGGTTTCGGCAAAATCGGCAAAGCCGTTGCCAAAATTGCTCTTGCCTTCGGCATGAAGGTTCTCGCCTCAACGAACCATCCCGCACCGTTTGACGGCGTTGAATTCTGCAGCAGGGATTCTCTGCTTGAAAGAAGCGATTTTGTATCCGTTCATTGCCCGCTGACTCCCGAAACCGAGGGCATGGTTAACGCTGATTTTCTTTCAAAAATGAAAAGCTCTGCCGTTCTGATAAACACATCAAGGGGTCAGGTCGTTGACGAAGCCGCCCTTGCAGACGCTCTGAAAAGCGGCAGAATTGCAGGCGCAGGGCTTGATGTTCTCTCCTCCGAGCCGCCGAAAGCGGATAATCCGCTTTTCGGAATCAAAAACTGCTATATCACTCCGCACATTGCATGGGCAGGCTTTGAAACAAGGGAGCGTCTGATGCAGATATGCAAAGAAAATGTTCTCTCATTCCTTGACGGAAAAATAATAAACTGCGTTTACCGATAAAAACGGTTGATATAATAACTGCGATATGTTATAATCAATTGATAAGCTAAAAGAGGAGGCGGGCAAATGATTATTTCGCAAACACCGATGAGAATGTCTTTTTTCGGCGGAGGAACGGACTTCCCCGAATTTTTCGGCGTTCACGGCGGAGCAGTCATTTCAACTACTTTTGACAAATACTGTCATGTCAATGTCCGTCCTCTGCCCGAGCTTTTCGACTACAAAACCTATCTCGCCTACGCACAGATAGAAAAGGTTAATTCCGTTGACGAAATCAGACATCCCGCAATCCGCAACGCAATGAAATGGCTGGGGCTTGAAAGGATCTGTCTTAACTATGACGCAGACCTGCCCTCAAAAACGGGGCTCGGCACAAGCAGCGCATTTTCAGTCGGAATGCTCAACGCATTCTACACCATGCTCGGCGTTTCAAAAACAAAGCGGGAGCTTGCCGACGACGCCATTTATCTTGAAAGAACGCTTTGCAAAGAAGACGGCGGAATTCAGGATCAGATTGCCTCGGCTTTCGGGGGCTTCAACAGAATCGATTTTTCCGAAAACGGCTACACGGTTAAGCCGCTGAACATATCCCAAGAGCGCAAGGCAGCCCTTAACGGCAATCTTATGATGTTTTTTACGGGTCTTTCCCGTTTCTCATTTCAGATTCAGAAAACCACCAAAACCGTGCTCGGTCAAAAAACGGATCAGCTTCTCAGAATGCTCGATATGGTTGACCTTGCCGAAGCAATACTTACCGACCCCGAAAAGCCGCTCGATGATTTCGGGCTTTTGCTCAACGAAACATGGCGGCTTAAAAGAAGCATAAGCAGCGAAATTTCAACAGACCTTATTGATACGCTTTATAAAAAGGCAACCGACGCAGGCGCACTCGGCGGAAAGCTGCTCGGCGCAGGCGGCGGCGGATGCCTGCTGTTTTATGTTAACGAAGAAAATCAGGACGCTGTCCGAGCCGCACTTTCGGACATGCTCGAAATTAAATTCAAATTTGAAAACGAAGGCACAAGAATAATCTGCAACAACTGATAGGGTAACGGAGGTCAGCTTTGATGATTGAAATAATCAAACCCGATTTTATTTTTGAGGACGAAAGAGGAACTCTCGTTCAGCTTCTGCACGAGGGATTTAAGCAGATTAATGTCGTCACCTCAAAAAGCGGAGTTGAAAGAGGCAATCATTGTCACAGGCTCAACCGTGAGGGTTTTTATGTTGTTGAAGGTTCTTTCACGGTTGACGCTCATCTCGGAGAAGATAAAATCAGCCGAACCTTCAAAAAGGGCGATATGTTCATCATCGAGCCGAATGTTATGCACCGCTTTGTCTACCATGAGGATTCAACGCTCGTTGCGTTCTATGACAAGGGCGTTGAACTGCCTGACGGCACAAAAGATATAATCCCGGAGGGCAACTGAAAATGGAAGCTGTGATTCTTGCGGGAGGTCTCGGCACAAGGCTCAGACCCTGCGTTGAAAATCTGCCGAAACCGCTTGCCCCCGTCGGCGGCAGACCGTTCATTGAATATATTTTCGATTATCTTTATAATAACGGCGTTTGCCGTTCGGTTATTTCAACGGGATATATGTCCGAAGCGATTGAAAGCTCCGTCGGCTCTGCCTACCGCGGAATGACCGTTCGTTATTCCCGTGAAGAAACTCCGCTCGGAACGGGCGGGGCAATCAAAAAAGCTCTTTCGCTCTGCTCGGATGAAAGCATCGTCGTTGTCAACGGCGACACCTTTTTTGATGTTGATCTTTTCAAAATGAAAAAAGCCCACGAAGAATCGGGCTGTTCAATCACACTTGCCGCAAAAATGCTCGGCAATGCCGAAAGATAGGGCTGTCTGACAGCGGAGAACGGAAAACTCACGGGCTTTTGCGAAAAAGGAGTCTCCGCAAGCGGTCTTATCAA
>JBJEQC010000064.1:0-5662 GCA_051881555.1 Acutalibacteraceae bacterium | reverse complement strand
TATTCGTTATCGACTATCTGAAGAATCGTGAATGTTGAATAGGCAACTCCCCTGACAGAGCAGACGGGAAGCGTTGCCGCAATGGTGTCAACGCAGTCCTCAACCGAAAGCCCGCTTGAAATCATGGTTGAAATGATTTTTGAGGTGAGGGTTGAAAGGATGCTCGCCTTGACGCCGCTGCCCAGACCGTCTGCAAGCACAACGACCGTTGAGCTGTCGTCAGCTTCAATAACATCAACATGGTCGCCGCAAAGCTCCTCGCCGACATGGTTTATGCTTCTGTATCCAATATCTGCACAAAGATTATTCATCGGAAATCGACTCCTTGAGCTTCGTCAGCGCAATTTTGGTTTCCGCTGCGGTTTCGCCGAGAAGCGAAGCAATCTCCTGAACGATTCTCATCTGCTTCTCAACAACTTTATCGGCAATTTCAACCGTGCTCTGGCTGATTCTTTCTTTCTTTTCACGCTGAACCTCTTCATCGGTCACATCACGCATAATGCAGATGATGAGATGATCTTTGTCATAAACAACGGTCTGTTCAACATATTTTTCGTATTCCGCAAGATATGTTCTTCTGCCGTAAACGGTCTGATGCTCCGTCTTGACCTGAAGGAATACCGCAGGGTCAAGAATCCTGACTATCGGCTCGCCCATGACATCGGAAGGCATACGGATATTCATTATGCGGCACGCCGCGGCGTTAATCTGCTGAACCTCAAGAGCTTCGTTGAGAACGATAATTCCGTTGGGAGTGTTGTTGATGATGTTGTCGGAAAAGCTCTCTGCTCTGTCCTTGAGGAACGGCAGACACATTGAGATTTCAGCCTTGCCTGCAATAATGGCTTCAGCTTTTTCACGGCAGGTATTATATCCGCACGAGCCGCAGTTAAGCTCGTCCTCTTTTTTCGTTTTGCCCATTTTGGCAAGAACCTGACGAATTTCAATCTCCGAGGGCTTTGTTTTTCTTTGGAGAATGAACTCAAATTCTTTATTCATGCTCTTTTTGTCAGGCTGAGGAACATCAAAATCATTCTTGCCCGAATAGCCAGCAACGGCGGCATAATCACGAACGGGCATTCTGTGATATTTTTCCATAACGGGGCCGCCGATGCAGCTGCCGTGGCAAGCCGACATTTCGATAAAGCATTTATGTATGCTGCCCTCGGCAAGATCGTTGAGAGCGGCAATACAGTTATCAACTCCGTCAACGGTGAAATAGCTGTAATCCTCTCTTTTTTCGGTCATTGATTTGATAACGCCGCCGCAGGTCGGGAAAATTCTTGCCCTTGAATTCGGGTCGGAATCCATATTTCTCTCAAGCTCTACTCCCTCGCTTTCAAGCCAGAGGGTAAGCTCCTCAAAGGTCAGAACCGCGTCAACGATGCCGCCGCTTCTGTCCGCCTCGTCCTTTTTCGCAACGCAGGGGCCGATAAACACGGTCTTTGCCTCGGGAATCCTGCGCTTAATATCGGTGCAATGCGCCTGCATGGGCGAAAGAACATCGGCAAGATAAGGCAGAGCCGACGGAAAATATTTCTGAATCAGAAGATTTATTGAATGACAGCAGGAAGAAATAAGAACGTCTCTGCCGTCCTCATTTATCATTCTTTCATATTCTTTTTTAACCATTGTTGCGCCGATAGCGGTTTCTTCCGCATCGGCAAACCCGAGCTTTTTTAGAGCGGCACGCAGGCTTTCAATGCCCACGCCGTCATAGTTTGCAACAAAAGACGGAGCAACGCTCGCAATTACGGGGCTGCCCGACTGAATGAGAACCTTGACAAGCTCCGTTGAATCCGCAATTTCCTTTGCATTCTGCGGGCAAACAACAAAGCACTGACCGCAGAGAATGCATTCCTCGGGAACGATATTCGCCTGATTGCCCGAAAATCTTATTGATTTAACAGGACAATGGCGGATACATTTATAACAGTTTTTGCAATTGGATTTTTTAAGCTTCAGAAATTCTGCCATTGCCTGTTACTCCCCTTTTTTCAAAACATATTTATTGTAAAAATCGTCAAAGCCGTCAACCGTAACGCCTGTCACGATTTCATCGTCAACCTGAATTGAAACGCCCGTTCTGCTGCATTTTCCTATGCAGAAACTGCCTGCAAGAGTTATTTCATCTTGCAGGCCGCTCTCTGAGATTCTTTCATTAAGCAGACGGACTATTTCTTCGGAGCCCTTGAGATGGCAGGAACTGCCGACACAAATTTGAATAATCATCTGCTGTCTCACACCTTTGCCAAAATTTCTTTTTCAAAGAATTCCGAGGTGGTTTCCGGAGTAAGCGAAAACTTGTTGCCGTCAACGGTAACGCACACGCCGTTTTTGCAGTCGCCCATGCAGAAGGTTCCGCCGAGCTCAACCTTTTCTTTAAGATTATTATTCGCAATGAGATACTGAAGCTCTTCAACAATCTGTCTTGAGCCTTTAAGATGGCAGGAGCTGCCGATGCAAACAGTAACTTTCATTTTAAATTCCTCCGTTTATTATTCGTAATCAACAACAGTCGCCCACGAAAGCAGGAACTGCCTCTCTTCGGCCTTGCCCTTTACGGACTGAGAAGCCGCAACGATGGGGAGCCACTTCTGAATGTACTGCTTTGCCGTGTCGCTCTTTTTGCAGAAAAGGTCAAGATACTTTTCGGCAGTTTCGATGTCTCCGCTGAGCCAGAAAAGCAGATAGGTTCTTGCAACATCGGCAGAAGCGTTGCCCTGGGTTGCATGAGACCAGTCGATGATATAGGGCGTTCCGTCATCGGTAACGATAATATTAGAGGGGTTGAAGTCTCCGTGGCAGAGCTTGTTATGCTTGGGCATGGATTCAAGGCGGGTGTGAAGGTCATAGCGGGTTGTTGCGTCAATATCCGCCTGAGAAATCTTCATGTTCATCTTGTCTTTAAGCTTGCGCAGACCGGGGGCTTTGGCTTTGTGCATTTCAATCTGAAGGTCAACGAACATTTCAAGATATTCGCCTTTCTTATCGGGGTTTTCCTGCATGAGTCTGTCAAGGGTTTTGCCGGGAATGTATTCGGAAACGATAACCCATTTATCCTCAATTGCGGTAACTCCGAGAAGCTTCGGAATATTTATTCCCGTTTCCTCAACAAGCGACTGATTGAGAGCCTCGTTGAGAATTTCGGATTTTTTATAATCGGAATCAAATAATTTATAAGTTTTATCGCCGTCACGGTAAACGGTCTTGTTGTTTCTGACCGCTATAATTCTGTCTAAATTCATTGTCGTTTCCTCCTTAAACTTCTTCATGCGTTCCGTAATATGCGTTGAGATACATCTGCTTAATCTCGCTCATAAGAGGATAACGGGGATTTGCGCCCGTGCACTGATCGTCGAACGCCTGCTCGGTCATTTCGTCAAGTCTGTCAAGGAAGTCTTTCTCATCAATGCCGTAGTCACGGATTGTCTTTTTGATGCCGACCTTTTCTTTAAGCTCGTCGATTGCCTTTATAAGATTTTCAACCTTTTCGGAATCGTTTCTGCCTTTAAGTCCGAGATACTCGGCAACCTGAGCGTATCTGTTGAGAGTGTGAGGATGGTCATACTGCGGGAATGTTCCCATCTTGACGGGCTTCTCGCTTGAATTGAAGCGGATAACCTCGTCTATCATCAAAGCGTTTGCAACGCCGTGAGGCAGATGGTGGAAAGCGCCGAGCTTATGAGCCATTGAGTGGCATACGCCGAGGAAAGCGTTTGCAAAAGCCATGCCCGCCATTGTTGCGGCGTTAGCCATTTTTTCTCTTGCAACGGGATCGTTGGGGCCGTTGTCATATGCTGCGGGAAGATTTTCAAAAATCATTTTGAGCGAACGCAGAGCAAGACCGTCGGTGTAGTCGGTTGCAAGCATTGAAGCATAGGCTTCGAGGTCATGCGTTACGGCGTCGATGCCCGATGCGCTCGTGAGTCCCTTGGGAGCGTTCATCATCATGTCGGCGTCAACAATTGCCATTTTGGGCATAAGATCGTAATCGGCAAGAGGATATTTAACGCCGCTGTTTTCATCGGTGATAACCGCAAAGGGAGTAACCTCACTGCCCGTGCCCGCTGTTGTGGGAACTGCGATGAAATAAGCCTTTTCGCCCATCTTGGGGAAGGTGTAAATACGCTTTCTGATATCCGAGAAACGCATTGCCATATCCATGAAGTCGGCTTCGGGATGCTCATAGAGAACCCACATAATCTTTGCGGCATCCATTGCAGAGCCGCCGCCGACTGCGATAATAACATCAGGCTCAAATGAAGTCATCTGAGCTGCGCCCTCTCTTGCGCTCGCAAGAGTCGGGTCGGGAGCAACATTATAGAAAGTGGTGTGAACGATGCCCATTTCGTCGAGCTTGTCGGTTATCGCCTTGGTGTAGCCGTTCTTATAAAGGAAGCTGTCGGTAACAACAAAGGCTTTCTTCTTGTTCATAACATCTTTAAGCTCAGCAAGAGCAACGGGCAGACAGCCTTTCTTGATATAAACCTTTTCAGGTGCTCTGAACCACAGCATATTTTCCCTTCTTTCAGCAACGGTTTTGATATTGAGCAGGTGCTTAACGCCGACATTCTCCGAAACGGAGTTGCCTCCCCATGAGCCGCAGCCGAGGGTGAGCGAGGGAGCAAGCTTGAAGTTGTAAAGGTCGCCGATACCGCCCTGAGACGAGGGAGTGTTAACAACGATACGGCAGGTTTTCATCCTTGCGGCAAAAGCGTCAAGCTTTGCTTTTTCGGTTACCGTGTTGAGATAAACGGACGAGGTGTGGCCGAATCCACCGTCGGCAACAAGTCTTTCAGCCTTGTCCATAGCGTCCTCAAAGCTCTTTGCCTTATACATCGCAAGAACGGGTGAAAGCTTTTCGTGAGCAAACTCTTCGGAGATATCAACGCTTTCAACCTCGCCGATAAGTATTTTTGCTGATTCGGGAACCTCAACGCCCGCAAGAGCGGCGATGGTGTGAGCCTTCTGACCGACTATCTTTGCGTTGAGAGCGCCGTTGATAAGAATTGTCTTTCTTACCTTCTCGGTTTCGGCGGCATTGAGGAAATAACAGCCTCTGTCTGCAAATTCCTTTCTGACAGCCGAATAAACATCTTTATGAACGATAACGGACTGCTCGGAAGCGCAGATCATGCCGTTATCAAAGGTTTTTGAATGAATGATTGAGTTGACGGCAAGAACGATATCTGCCGTGCTGTCAATGATTGCGGGAGTGTTGCCTGCGCCGACGCCGAGGGCGGGCTTGCCGCTTGAATAAGCAGCCTTGACCATTCCGGGGCCTCCGGTTGCAAGAATTATATCCGCCTCTTTCATGACAAGGTTTGTCATTTCAAGGCTGGGAACATCAATCCAGCTTATGATGTCCTCGGGAGCGCCTGCCTCAACAGCCGCTTCAAGAACGATCTTAGCCGCCATGATGGTTGATTTCTTTGCTCTGGGATGAGGGCTGATGATGATGCCGTTTCTTGTTTTAAGAGCGATAAGAGTTTTGAAAATTGCGGTTGAGGTGGGGTTGGTTGTCGGAATAACTGCGGCGATAACGCCGATAGGCTCGGCTATCTTCTGAATGCCGTAAGCCTTGTCCTCCTCGATAACCCCGCAGGTCTTTGTTGATTTATAAGCATTATAAATGTATTCGGAAGCATAGTGATTTTTG
>JBJEQC010000063.1:0-5665 GCA_051881555.1 Acutalibacteraceae bacterium | reverse complement strand
GTCGGCAAATCGTCTTTGCTGAATGCGATTGACCCGAGCCTTGGGCTGAAAACCGGAGAAATCAGCGATAAACTCGGCAGAGGCCGTCATACTACCCGTCACAGCGAGCTTTTCAAGGTTGATGGCGGTTATGTTGCTGACACACCGGGTTTTTCCTCTTTTGAAAATGAAGAATACGAGCCTTTCCTTAAAGAGGATTTGCCTTATGCTTTCAAGGAATTTGTTCCTTATCTCGGTCAATGCAAATTTTCGACCTGTAATCATGTTAAAGATAAGGGCTGCCGTATTATTCAGGCGGTAGACGACGGAGATATTCCGCCGTCAAGGCATGAAAGCTACTGTTCGATGCTAGAACAGGCAAAGAACATCAAGGAATGGGAAATCAAGCAGAGAAAAAAGTGATCTTTGATTTGGGAACAGTAACGAAAATCCCCGAAACTGATTATACTGTATTGAGCAGAGACTCAGGCAGTATGACGGGCGGTGATTTTGTTGAGATATGTTTCGGTAGGAACGGTTCTGATAGCTTTTGCTCTCGGTATGCTTGTTGCATCGCTGTTTCCTTATACAATAGCTGTCATAATAATTGCTGCCGTTTTGATTCTTGCGGGCCTGAGACTTTGCAGATAAAGGGTAATCAGCGGTTACTCAGCGAAGGAGGAAAGGCGCAATGAAAATAGTAGTTGTTCGCAGTCCGAAAGCTTTCAGAGGTATTCTGAGGCTGATTTTCGGAATAAAACGGCAGGAAAATGCGGCATAGTTTAAAATAATTTTTCGGAGATAAGATATGAAAATTGTAGTTGTAGACGGTCAGGGCGGTAAGCTCGGAAAAGAGCTTGTTGAAAAAATTAGCTCAGCTTTTCCGGATGCTTTCATAACTGCCGTCGGAACAAACAGTGCGGCGAGCTCGGCAATGCTGAAAGGCGGAGCTTCCGTTGCCGCAACGGGAGAAAATGCACTTAAAGTTGCTTGCAGAAATGCCGATATTATTGTCGGTCCCATAGGAATTGTCATTGCGGATGCTCTGATGGGGGAGATTTCTCCCGAAATGGCGGTTACCGTCGGTTCAAGCATTGCGGCAAGAATTTTGCTCCCCGTTAACAAATGCGATAATTATATCGCAGGAGCAGGAAATTTAACTGTGTCCGAAATGATTGACGATGCTGTTAAAAAAATCGGAGAATTAATGAAAAAAGATTGACAAAATTCTCTTTTTTGTGATATTATTCTATTCGATGATTGCCGTACTGAGCGGCAAAAACGGCAGAAGCCGTTTGCAAAGCTTAAATTAAACATAATTCAGCCAAGAAGGCATCAGCTTCCGCAATAGGGGGCCGATGCTTTTTTTCGTGAAAGGACGGAAATAATGAATAAGATTGCAAAAAACACGGCGTTTTCGGCATTGTTCCTTGCTTTGTGCATGGTTTTGCCGCTGATAACCTTCGGAAGCACTCAGATCGGCAACATGATTTCTCCGATGCATATTCCCGTTTTGATTTGCGGCTTTGTCTGCGGCTGGCAGTACGGGGCGATTGTCGGATTTATTGCTCCTTTGCTCAGATTTTTTATTTTTCACATGCCGCCGATTTATCCGATAGGTGCGGCAATGGCATTTGAGCTTTGCGCTTACGGCTTGCTCTGCGGCTTGCTTTATAAAGCATTTCCCAAGAAGAATATTTACATATATCCCGCTCTCGTTATTTCTATGCTCGGCGGCAGAGCGGTTTGGGGAATTGCAAGGTTCATTATGGCAGGTCTCTCTCACTCGGAGTTTAATTTGTCAATGTTTGTTGCCGGGGCTTTTGTCAACGCCGTTCCTGCAATTATTTGTCACATAATTATCGTTCCGCTTGTCGTTATGGCGTTTAAAAAAACAGGATATATGAAAGATTAAAATCAAATTAATAAAAAAGCAGATATCCGCTTACGGGGATTACCTCGCAAAAGGATATCTGCTTTCTTTTTGTCTTATATTTTTATTTTGGGCTTTTTCCACTTTCCTCGTGCAACGAAAATAAATCCGATAATGACCGATGCAGAGGAAGCAAGTCCCATGGCGAGACCGACTCCGTTAAATCCGAGTCCTATTATCTTTACAAGAATATATGCAAGGGGAACTCTGACAAAAATCGAACTGAAGCAGGCATTGAACAGCGCAAAATTTGAATATCCTGCTCCGATGGCAAGACCGTTGATGCAGAAAACGAACGGAACAAAAAGATAATCAAGAGCTATGAATCTGACGAACTGAACGCCTGTTTCAAGAACCTGTGTGTTTGTGTCAAACAGCGAGATAAGCTGAGAAGCGAATATTTCAACAACCGTGAAAACAAGAAGAGAAAATGCGAATGAAATCCACATGCCCGTAAACATGGTTTTCTTTGCTCTCTCGGGTTCTCCTGCGCCGATGTTCTGACCTGCCATTGAAGAAACGGAGTTACTCATTGCAAGACCGGGGAGAATGGCAAAGGAATTGATTTTTCCTCCGATGCCCTGACATGCCGATGCGATATCGGCGTTCGGCAATGAGTTAACGAGAGCCGTAAGAGTAAGGAAAGAAAGCGAGATTATAACCTGCTGAACCGATGAAGGCAAGCCGAGCTTGAAAAGCATTTTAGCTTTTTGAGGGTCAATTTTGAAATCGTTTTTTGAAAAGCCGTCAAAGAATCTGAATTTGACAAGATAAATCAGCGATAGAATAACGCTCAGAGCCTGTGCGCCGACCGTTGCAAAAGCCGCTCCAGCTGCGCCCATTTTAAACGGACCAACGAGGATAATATCGCCTATAATATTAACTACTGTCGCTATAATGACAAAATAGAGCGGGCGTTTTGAATCGCCCATTCCTCTGAGAATAGCGCTTATTACATTGTAAGCAAACATGAACACAAGTCCGCTCATGCAGATGGTGTAGTAATTATCCGTTTCCGTGTAAGCAACTGCGGGGGTTTTCAGAAGCGATAAAATGATGTTTCTGAGCAGAAGCATTATTGCCGTGCATATAACGCTCAGAAGCATATACACCGTGAAGAGAGTGCCGACTGTTTTTTTCTGTTCGTCAAATTTCTTTGCTCCGCCGTACTGTGCAATGAGCACGGTTCCGCCGACGGCAAGCCCGAAAGCTGCGCCCGTGACGAGAATATTGATCTGACTGCCGATGTTAACGCCGGTTATGCCGTGAGTTCCGCAAAGCCTGCCGACAATTATCATGTCGGCAACCGAATAAAAAGCCTGAAGCAGATTGGAAAGCAGAAAGGGGATTGAAAACCTGATCAGCTGTTTTCCGACGCTTCCTTTTGTTAAATCCTGTCTGAATTTGTCTGACACGCTGTTAGTTCTCCTGTGATTTTTTTTCTTTCATGGTTAATGAGATTCTTTTCTTTGCGGTGTCAACCGAAAGAACCCATACGGTTACAACCTGACCGACTTTGAGAACCTCTGAAGGGTGTTTAATATATTTATTTGTGATTTGCGAAATATGAACAAGTCCGTCCTGATGAACGCCGATGTCGATGAATGCGCCGAAATCCGTTACATTTCGAACCGTTCCTTTAAGCTCCATTCCCGGCTTCAGATCGCCGATGTCAAGAACATCGGTTCTGAGCATCGGGGGCGGAAGCTCGTCTCTGGGGTCTCTTGCGGGGCGGATAAGCTCCTTAACGATATCTTTAAGAGTAGGAACGCCGATTCCAAGCTTTTCGGCAACCTTTTCCTCTCCGAGAAGCCCGACTTTTTCGCCAAGATCCGATATTGCTTCGGTTCCTATATCTTCAAGCGAATAACCGCAGAGCTTGAGCAAATTCTTTGCGGCGTCATAGCTTTCGGGGTGAACGCCTGTGTTATCAAGAATATTTTTACTCTCGGGAACACGCAGGAAGCCTGCGCACTGTTCAAAAGCTTTAGCTCCGAGCTTCGGAATCTTTTTAAGCTGAGAACGCTCCTTGAATTCGCCGTTTTCATCTCTGAAATCAACAATGTTTTTGGCTATTGCAGAGTTAATGCCTGATACCCTTGAAAGAAGCGGAACGGAAGCCGTGTTGAGGTCAACACCTACCGAGTTAACGGCGTCCTCAATAACTCCGTCAAGCGCCGCGTCAAGCTCTTTCGGCGGCATATCATGCTGATACTGACCAACTCCGATTGCTTTTGGGTCAATCTTAACAAGCTCCGCAAGCGGATCTTGCAGACGGCGAGCGATCGAAACAGCGCTCCTGAGGGAAACATCATACTGAGGAAATTCCTGAGCGGCAAGCTTTGAAGCGGAATAAACCGAAGCTCCCGCCTCACTGACAACCATATATGAAACATCGGCATTAATCTCTCTGAGAACCTCGGCCGCAAAAATTTCGGTTTCTTTTGAAGCTGTTCCGTTGCCGATTGAAATGCAGTTAACTCCGTGTTTGGCAATCAGCTTTTTAATAAGCTCCTTAGCCTGATTGCGCTGTGCTTCCGAGTGAGTGACATATATAACGCCTGTATCAAGAACCTTTCCCGTTGCGGCAACAACCGCAACCTTACAGCCGGTTCTGTAGCCGGGGTCAAGACCGATAACAACCTTGCCCTTGACGGGAGGAGCAAGAAGAAGCTCTTTTGTGTTGAGCGCAAAAACCTTTATTGCGCTTGCCGCCGCATTCTCGGTCAGCATATTTCGGATTTCACGCTCGATTGACGGATAAATTAATCTGCCGTAAGCGTCTTCTCCTGCGGCACGAACCGCCTCGGTGCAGGGCGAGCCTGCGGGATTCAGAGTAACGCTTGTTATAACATTCGCCGCCTTAACCGCATCGAGAGTAACGCTGACCTTGAGGAACTTTTCTTTTTCGCCTCTGTCGATTGCAAGAACTCTGTGACCAGCGATTTTGTTGACAGGCTCGGAATAATCGTAATACATTGTATATACGCTGTCTGCATTCTTATCTGCGGCTGTGACGGTAACAACTCCGATAACCGAAAAAAGATTGCGGAGTCTGCGGCGGATATCGGCATTGTCGGAAATATTCTCTGCAATGATATCCAATGCGCCCTTTAATGCGTCTTCGGCATTTTCAACTCCCTTTTCGGGGTCAATATAAGCCTGAGCAAGCTCAATGGGTGTGGGTGAATCAGGCTTTTGCTCAAAAATTTCATCGGCAAGAGGCTCAAGACCTTTTTCTTTGGCGATTGATGCTCTTGTTCTTCTTTTTGGTCTGAAAGGTCTGTATATATCTTCAATTTCGGCAAGCGTTGCCGCTTTGTCAAGAGCCGCCGCAATTTCTTCGGTCATTTTTTCCTGACCTTCAATTGAAGATCTGACTTCTTCTCTGCGTTTATCAAGATTTCTGAGATATTCAAGTCTTTCAGAAAGCTCACGGATAACCTGATCGTCAAGAGTTCCGTGCGCTTCTTTTCTGTATCGGGCGATGAACGGTATCGTATTGCCCTCGTCAATAAGCTTGACCGTGTTTTCAACCTGCCATTTCTGAAGCCCGAACTGTTCGGTCAACTGCTGAATAATATCCATTTGAGAATGCTCCTATAAAAAGTCAAGTGGTTAGAACCAACTTGCTGTATTTTTTTGTAGTTATTGATAACCGAAAACGGTTATGTTTTGAGGGCGAAGCCCTCATATCATCAACACAGCATAGGGTGTTTGAGTTGTCAAGGGCAAAAGCGCAGCGTCCCTTGA
>JBJEQC010000062.1:0-24366 GCA_051881555.1 Acutalibacteraceae bacterium | reverse complement strand
TTTTTATGACTCCCGAAGATAAGCTTCTTATTGCGAAAATTGAAGATAAAGCCGTTCAATGCAGTGAAAATTCAATGATAACAAACAGCTTTTTCCTTGACCTGCATCAGCGTTCCGTTGCCTGCGGCGTGAAAATGCCCGCCGATGTCAGAATGATGTTTTACGGCGCATTTCCCGACGCCGAGCGCACCGTTGCGCTCATGCTGCCCGAATATGTTGAAGCCGAAAGCGAGGATTCTCTGCTCCGCTTCTTTGCCGACTGCCCCGAATCGGACCCGCTCGCCGTTATCGAGGTTGAAAAGGATAAATTTTCTCCGCCGCTGAGCCACAGAGATTATCTCGGCGCACTTATGGGGCTTGGAATCAAGCGGGAAATGACGGGCGACATAATCGTCAGCGAAAACGGCTGTCAGATTGCCGTTCTCTCAAAAATTGCTCCGTTCATTGCGGAAAATCTCGGAAAGGCGGGCAGGGGCACGCTCAGAGCGACGGTTGCCGAGCCTTGCAGTGCCCGTCAGAACGCAAAGGCTTCGGGAACGCCCGAAAGCTTCACGGTTTCATCAATGAGGCTTGACAGCGTTATCAAAAACGCCTTTCATGTTTCAAGAGGAGACGCCTGCTCGGCGATAGAAAGCGGGCTTGTGTTCGTCAACGACTGCGAATGTGAAAAGCCCGACAAGAAAATCTCATCGGGCGACAAAATCGTGTTCCGCAGAAAGGGCAGAATTATTGTTGAAAACTGCTCGTCGGTTTCAAAAAAAGGCAGGATTATCGTTGAGATAACAAAATTCGGATAACCGAAAAACAGACAAAAAAATAGCCGCCCTATTGGGCAGCTAAATTAAAAGTGTCGGCGTCGACCTATCTTCCCGGGCCGCTTCCAGCCAAGTATTTTCGGCACTGTTGAGCTTAACTACCGTGTTCGGGATGGGAACGGGTGGACCCTCAACGTCATCAACACCGACTAAGGAAACGCAACGGCGTTTCTTGAATGCTTGACTATTATATATCGCTTTTACCGGTTTGTCAATAGTTTTTTCAAAAAAATTTTTTCCTTTTTTGTCGGAAATATTTGTATTGAGATTTATATGCTTTTATGGTATAATTTTTGTAAATATTATTAAGGGGTGAAAGCTCTGTGTGGCTAATTATCAAATCCGTCATCTCGCTTCTTGTTTCGCTTATGATGACCGTTTTCCCAAACAGCGAAATTCTCAAAAGCCTTGATATTCTTGAACTTGCCGTTCAAAAAGAAAACTGTCTGCTCAACGCTTCGTTAATTTCCGATGTGCACCTCGACCATGACTGGCCTATCGGCGAATGGATTCTGCGCAACGGACTTAACGACCTTAAACGCTCGGTTGACGATATTGACGCTCTGATTGTTTCGGGCGATCTGACAAACTACGGCGACGCCGAGTCAATGGAGAGCTTTTTTGATATTCTTGCAAAAAGCAAAGCCGCCGATAATTGGGTTGTTGCCATGGGTAACCACGATGTCGGCCATGTTGAGGACACCACCCAGCAGGGCGCAAGGGATCGCTTCGTTGAGCTGTATAATAAGAATACGCCGTCATTCAAAATTGATAATGCTTATTACAAAGCGGATATTAACGGCTACCGCTTCGTAACCCTCGTTGACGACGGAGACGACACCTGGGATCACCCCGAAATATCCGACGCTCAGCTTGAATTTCTTGACACCGCCCTTGCGGAAGCCTCGGACAGAGGTCTGCCGATGTTCGTTATCAGCCATGTTCCCGTTGAGGGGGTTAACGGTCAGGATAAAATCTGGGAAGGCGGCGGCATGGGCGAATACAGCGACGCCGTTCAGTCAATTCTCGAAAAATACACCAATGTTTTCTTCGTCAGCGGCCATGTTCACACGGGCATCAACGGCCCGCTGACAAAGGCGGTTTTCGGCTTCTCCTGCGTTGAAACGATAAACGGCGTTAACTATATTAACCTGCCGACTTATATGATTGTCAACCGTTTCGGAATTCCGTGGGGCGGAATGGGCTTTCAGATGGAGGTCTATGAAGATGAGGTGCTTTTCAGAGCAAGAAACTTCGGCTCGTCAAAATGGTACCCCGCCTATGACCATTCGGTCACATTAGTATAAAAAGTTAAAAATAAAAAACAGAGCGTCTCGGAATGAGGCGCTCTGTTAGTTTTTTTGATGTTAATTTGAAAGAAGCGTTCTGTCGTTGGCAAACTGAGTGCCGCTGATTTTCTCAAACTGACCGAGCAATGCTTCAACGGTCAGATTCTTCTTTTCTTCGCCCGAAATGTCGAGGATAATTCTGCCCTCGTGCATCATTATCAGCCTGTTTCCGTGAACGATGGCGTCGTGCATATTGTGAGTAACCATCATTGCGGTGAGCTTGTTTTCGGAGATTATCTTATCGCTCAGGGCGAGAACCTTTGCCGAGGTTTTGGGGTCGAGAGCCGCCGTGTGCTCGTCGAGAAGCAGAAGCTTCGGCTTTTGGAGCGTTGCCATGAGCAGGGTCAGAGCCTGCCTCTGACCGCCCGAAAGCAGACCGACCTTTGAGGAAAGCCTGTCCTCAAGACCCAAATCAAGCGTTTTGAGCATTTCACGGTATTGCTCCTTGTCCTTTTTGCTCACGCCGAATCTGAGCGTTCTGCGCTTGCCTCTCTTGGCGGCGATTGCGAGATTTTCGATAATTTCCATGTTCGCCGCCGTGCCCGTCATGGGGTCCTGGAACACTCTGCCGAAATATTTGGCTCTCTTATGCTCCGAAAGGTTCGTAACATCGATGCCGTCAACAATAATTTTGCCCCTGTCAACGGGATAAACACCCGTTATCATGTTCAGAACGGTCGATTTGCCCGCTCCGTTGCCGCCGATAACGGTCACAAAATCGCCGTCGTTGAGAACGAGGTCAACTCCGTTGAGTGCCTTTTTCTCGTTGACAGTTCCGGGGTTGAAGGTCTTATAAAGCCCTTTAATTTCAAGCATCTGCGCCCGCCTCCTTTCCTTTTCTGCTTCCCAGGCGGATTTTGCTCTTCCAATAGGGAACGCCGAGGAAAATTGCAACGACAACAGCCGAGAACAGCTTGAGGTCGTTTGCGTCAAGACCGAGCTGAATAACAAAGGTCATAACGATATAATAAATGATTCCGCCGATAACCGCAGAGAGCAGTCTGAGGGCAAAATTGCGGAATATCTTGCCGAAAATAACTTCGCCGATAATAACCGCCGCAAGGCCTATAACGATTGCGCCCCTGCCCATGTTGATATCGGCAAAGCCCTGCCATTGGGTCAGCAATGCGCCCGAGAGGGCAACAATGCCGTTTGAAATAACAAGGCCGATAATCTTGTTTATGTCGGTGTTGATGCCGTTCGCTCTTGCCATTGCGGCATTACAGCCCGTCGCTCTGATTGCCGAGCCTGCTTCCGTGCCGAAGAACCAATAAAGAAACAGGATTATCGCAAGGGCAAACAGCGAGCCGACAAGCAGAGACTTGTTAATGTTGCTCAGAGTAATCATCAGATTGTAGTTGCGGAAGCTGATGCCTATGTTTGCATTTTTATCCATGATTCTCAGGTTAATGGAATAAAGCGAAAGCTGGGTCAGAATGCCTGCAAGAATCGCCGGGATGCCGAAAGCCGTGTGCAAAATTCCCGTTGCAAGCCCTGCAAGACAGCCCGAAACAAATGCGACGAGAAGAGCAAGATACATATTGACGCCCGAGGTTGACAAAACGACAAAAACAGCTCCGCCCGTTGCGAGCGAGCCGTCAACCGTCAGGTCTGCGAGGTCGAGCACCTTGTAAGTGATGTAAACGCCGATAGCCATTATGCCCCAGATTATGCCCTGAGCAATGGCTCCCGGCAGAGAACCGATAAATCCTGACATATAATTCTCCTATCCGAAAAAGCAGAACAAAAGCGATAAGAATAACTTACCGCTTTTGTTCAATATTAAGCGAGGTTAAATTTAATATGATTATGCTTCAACAACGATTTCCTCGTAGTCCTCGGGAACCGTAACATTGAGAGCGGCCGCACGGTCTTTCATGTATTCCTTGGTGAAATCCTTTGCATAGCCGATTTCCATGTCGCCGGGGTTGGTGCCGTTAACGAGGATATCATAAGCCATGAGACCTGCTTCGTAGCCGATGTCATAGTAATCGATTGAAAGAGTTGCAACGCCGCACTTCTTGCAGATACCCTCTTCGCCTGCGATAAGGGGAATTCCTGCGGGTTCGGCAATGTTGTTGATGGTTTCGCCGAAGTCGGCAACTTTGTTATCTGTGGGAGCATAGAGAACATCGCACTCTGCAACAGCCTTTGTGGTTACTGCGGCGATATCGTTTGAATCTGCGAAGGAATAATCCTTAACTTCAACGCCCTTTTCGGTGAGAGCCGCTGTTACGGCTTCAACCTGATACTTTGAGTTTGCTTCGCCCGAGCAGTAAATAATGCCGACTGTCTTTGCATCGGGGAACAGCTCCAGAATCATGGCTGCCTGCTGATCAAGGGGAGCAAGGTCTGAAGTGCCGGTTACATTGAAGCCGGTCTTGCCCGTCCAATTTGCTGCGGGGATATCAAGAGCGGTGGGATAGTCGGTGATTGAGGTTGCAACGATGGGGATATCAGCCGTTGCGCTTGCCGCTGCGCTGAGAGCGGGAGAAGCGTTAGCCATGATGAGGTCAACGCCATTTGAAACAAACTGCTGAGCCATGGTAGCGCAAGTTGCGGGTTCGCCTGCGGCGTTCTGAACATTGATGTTAACCTTGTCGCCGAGCTTTTCGGTGAGAGCGGCTTTGAAGCCCTCTGTTGCGGCGTCAAGAGCGATATGCTGAGTGAGCTGGATTACGCCGACCTGATAAACCTTGCCGGAATCTGCGGCGTCGGGAGCGGCGGTAGTTGTATCGCCGTCAGTCTTGCCCGAGCAGGAAGCAAATGCCGTGCAGACAAGTGCAAGGCACATGAGAACGGATAAAATTTTAACAAATTTTTTCATGATTTTTCCTCCTTGAATTGTTCAGCGCTTTAAACCTTTAAATCGCTGATTAACTAACACAATTTTAGTACAAACAGCCGCAAATGTCAATAGAAAATTTTGTAAAATGTAAAAAAATGTCCGGATATGCCTGAAAATGCTGATTCGCACTCCCTGTTCATTAAAGGTTTACTTGATTTTTTCCGTGCGGTGTGATAGAATTATCTGCATGAAAGCTATTATTAAGAAAACAATAAAATCCGCACTTGCGCTGATACTTTCGGCGTCGGTTCTTATAAGCCTTGCGGCATGCTCACGGAGCGGCGGAAAAACGCCCTCCGATACGGCTGAAACGACCTCAAATGTTGTGCGAGTGACCTTCCCCGAGGGCTCAACGGTTTCTCAGATTGCCGCTCTGCTCGAAGAAAACGGAGTTTGCTCCGCCGCCGATTTCATGGCCGCCGCAAACGACCCGCAAAGCCTTGAGGGCTTTGCGTTTGAGATTGAAAACCCTGAAAACAGAGCGTTTCTGCTTGAAGGCTATCTTTTCCCCGATACATATGATTTTTACAGAAACGAAAATCCGTCATCGGTCATAAAAAGATTTCTCAAAAACTCCGAGGCGAAGCTTGATTCCGATATTCTTGCCCGATGCTCGGAAATGGGTTATTCTCTCGATGAAATACTGACTCTTGCGTCAATCATTCAGGAGGAAGCGGGCAATCCCGCCGAAATGGGAACGGTTTCATCGGTTCTGCATAATCGGCTTGAAAGCGATTCCTTCCCGAAGCTTCAATGCGACGCCGCAACATTTTATCTCAGAGATTATGTCAAGCCCTATGTTGATGAAGAACGGTATGATCGGTTAAAGGAGCTTTACAACACCTACAACTGCAATGGGCTCCCCGCAGGGCCGATAACCAACAGCGGCATTGAAGCGGTCAGGGCGGCTCTTTATCCCGAGGATACGGACTATTACTTTTTCATCACCGACGGCGAGGGAGTTTATCATTACGCCGAAACCTTTGCGGAACACCGTGAAAACTGCGAAAATGCAGGTCTTTGATTCATACAATGCAAATAATTCCAACAAAGAAAGGATTTTTTGAAATGAAAAAAATAATTGCAATTATTCTTGCGGCTGCTGCAATTCTGACGGTTTTTTGCTCTTGCGGCAAAAAGGAATCCGATCCCGTAACTTCGGGCGACTACACCTATGTCGTTCTTGAAGACAACACCGCAAAAATAACCAAATACAACTCGGCAGAGGAAATCGTCACTCTCGACATTCCCTCCTCACTTGACGATTACACCGTCAGCATCATCGGCTCCGAAGCTTTTGCGGGAGTCAGCACGATAAAGGTTGTCAATTTCCCCGAAACGCTCATTAAGGTTGAGTCGAACGCTTTCACGGGCAGTTCAATCAAAAAGGCTTTTCTTCACAAATCCCGTCAGCTCACGGAAATCGGCGAGCTTGCTTTTTCGGAATGTCACAATCTTGTTCAGGTTGATTTGCCTTCAAGTCTCACAACTCTCGGCGACAAGGCATTTTATTATTGCGACAGTCTGAAGGTTGCGACCTTCAGAGGCGACACTCAGAACATTCCCGCTTTGACATTCGACGCTTGCCGAAATGTTAAGATTTACACCAAGGATAGCTGTCAGCACGTTATTGATTTTGCAAAATCGTATAATATTGAGACTGTTATTACGGGAAAATAAAATAATCGAAAAATAATTTCAGCCGTTGCCTCATATTCTTCAATGAGGTGACGGCTTTGTTTTTTGAAATTAATTCTGCAATAAGCTCCTTCGTCTGGGGGCCGCCTATGCTTGCGGTCTTTCTCGGAACGGGACTTTATCTTTCCGCAAGGTCGGGTTTTTTTCAGATTTTCGGGGTTCACAAATGGGTCAAGGCAACGGTCGTTTCCGCCTTAAGAAACCGAAAATCGGCAAAACAGACTTCCGACGGCTCAATTTCTCAGCTCGGTGCGCTGACCTCGGCTCTTGCCGCCTGCCTCGGCACGGGCAACATAGTCGGCGTTGCAACCGCTATCTGCTCGGGCGGACCCGGTGCGGTTTTCTGGATGTGCGTTTCGGCGATTCTCGGAATGATGACCTGCTGCTGTGAAAACATTCTCGGCATTGAATTCCGAATCAAAAACGCCTCGGGTCAATGGTGCGGCGGACCGATGCAATATATTGAGAGAGGTCTCGGCATGAAAGGGCTTGCCGGGGCTTATGCTCTGCTGCTCACGGGAGCGTCGCTCGGAATGGGCAACATGACTCAGGCAAATTCGGTTGCTCAGGGGCTTTCGGGCTTCGGAGTTCCGCCGATTGCGGGAGCAATTCTGCTCTGCGTTCTGACGGCGGTTTCAATCATGGGCGGTCTGAAAAGGATATCGGCTCTGTCCGAAAAGCTCATTCCCGTGCTTTCGGGAGCTTTTGTTCTTGCATGCTTTATTATTATCGCAAAAAATCACGAAAATCTGCTTCCATGCCTCAAAAGCATAGTCAGAGAAGCGTTTACGCTCAGAGCGGCGGCAGGCTTCGGAATGGCAAAGGCGGCAAGATACGGCGTTTCAAGAGGTGTTTTCTCGAATGAAGCGGGGCTTGGCAGCAGCGCAATAATCCACGCCGCGGCAGATTGCAAATGCTCGGGCGAGCAGGGCATGTGGGGGATTCTTGAGGTGTTCATTGACACGGTGTTTATGTGCACGGTAACTGCGGCGGCGATTCTGACGAGCGGGGTCTGGCAGCCCGGCACCGCCCTCAACGGCGTTGAGCTGTGCTCGGCGGTTTTTGAAAGTGCATTCGGCAAAGCGGGCGGATATTTTCTGAACGCCTGCATCTGTCTTTTTGCCTTTGCGACTCTCGTTGCCTGGTCTTATTACGGCAAAAGCGGCTCGGAATATCTTTTCGGACAAAAGAGCGGAAAAATCTATAACATTCTTTATATCGCCGCCGCCTTTGCGGGCAGTCTTATCCGTCTTGAAAGCGTCTGGAGCATTTCGGACACTCTGAACGGCCTTATGGCAATACCTAACATCTTTGCCCTGCTTTTACTCTCAAAAAAGGCAATAAATTCCCTTAATTCCGCTAAATTTTTTAATTCTACCCCTACCAATTACAATACCGATGTGCTATAATAAGGGGAAAATTTGTTCAAGGAAGGATGTTTTAAATGAATATAGCAGAAAACATTAAGTATATCGGCGTCAATGACCACGATATCGACCTGTTTGAAGGGCAGTATGTTGTTGAAAACGGCATGGCTTACAACTCCTATCTGATTATCGACGAAAAGACGGCGGTAATGGACAGCGTTGACGCCCGTTTCGGAGATGAATGGCTCGGCAACATCAAAGCCGCTCTCGACGAAAAAGCTCCCGATTATCTTATCGTTCAGCACATGGAACCCGACCATTCCGCCAACATCAACGCATTTATGCAGGCATATCCGCAGGCTGCCGTTGTGGCTTCGGCAAAGGCTTTTGCAATGATGAAGCAGTTCTACGGCTCGGACTATGCCGACAGACAGATTGTTGTTTCGGAGGGCGACACCCTTTCGCTCGGCGGCAGAGAGCTTAAATTCTTCACCGCACCGATGGTTCATTGGCCCGAGGTTATCGTCACCTATGACAGCACCGACAAGGTTCTGTTCTCCGCAGATGCGTTCGGCAAGTTCGGCGCTCTTGATGCCGATGAGGATTGGGCGTGCGAAGCCCGCCGCTATTATTTCGGAATCGTCGGAAAATACGGCGCTCAGGCTCAGGCTCTGCTCAAGAAAGCCTCAACGCTTGATATCAAAACAATCTGCCCGCTTCACGGCCCCGTTCTCAGCGAAAATCTTGAATATTATCTCGGACTTTACAATACATGGACAACCTACGGCGTTGAGACCGACGGCGTTATGATTGCATACACCTCGGTTTACGGCAACACGAAGAAAGCCGCCCTGCTTCTTGAAGAAAAGCTCAAAGAAAAGGGCTGCCCCAAGGTTGCCGTCAATGACCTTGCACGCTGTGACATGGCAGAGGCGGTTGAGGACGCTTTCCGCTACGGCAAAATCGTGCTTGCAACAACCACCTACAACGCCGAAATTTTCCCGTTCATGCGTGAATTTATCAACGACCTGACCGAAAGAAACTTCAAAAACAAAACCGTTGCTTTCATGGAAAACGGCTCGTGGGCACCCATGGCTGAAAAGGTTATGAGAAAAATGCTTGAGGGCTGCAAGGATATCGCTTACGCCGAAAACGGCGTTCATATCAAATCCGCTCTGAGTGAAGAAAACCTTGCTCAGATTGATGCTCTTGCGGACGAGCTTTGCAAATAATCAATAAATAAAGAGGCATTTTTCATTATGGAAACACTGTTCAGCATATCAATCGCTCTTGCGGCAGGGCTTTTGATGTCCAGAGTTACAAAGCCGCTCGGTCTGCCCTCTGTAACGGCATATCTCGTTGCAGGAATACTCGTCGGCCCTTACTGCCTCGGCAGAATCGGCGTTAACGGCCTCGGCTTCATCTCCGCTGAAAATGTCAAGGAGTTCGAGCTTATCTGCGATGTTGCGCTTGGCTTTATCGCCTTTGCAATCGGCAATGAATTCAGGCTTTCTCAGCTCAAAAAGGTCGGCGGAAAAGCAACCTTCATCGGAATCTGGCAGGCGGTTATCGCCACCGCTCTTGTTGACATCACCCTCGTTGCCCTGCATTTCGCTTTGGGCGACAGGCTTCCGATTTCAATGGCAATAACCCTCGGCGCAATCGCCGCCGCCACCGCCCCCGCCGCAACGCTCATGGTCGTTCGGCAGTATAAGGCAAAGGGCAATCTGACGGATCTGCTCCTGCCCATCGTTGCAATCGACGACGCCGTCGGTCTGATTATTTTTTCTGTTTCGTTCGGCATCGCAAGAGCTCTTGAAAAGGGCGAATTCAGCCTGACATCAATCATTATTGAGCCTTTGCTTGAAATTGTCTGCTCCTTGCTTCTCGGCCTTGCAATGGGTCTGCTTTTCTCGCTTTGCGAAAGATTTTTCAGCTCCAACAGCAAGCGCCTGAGCCTTTCGATAACCTTTGTATTTCTGACAGTTGCGCTCTCCATGGTTGAGTTTGATATCGGCCCGGTTCACATCGGATTTTCCGCTCTGCTTGTTTGCATGATGCTCGGCACGGTGTTCTGCAATGTCTGCGATTTCTCTGCCGAAATCATGGACAAGACCGATAAATGGACCGTTCCTCTCTTTGCGCTTTTCTTCGTGCTCAGCGGCGCAGAGCTTGAGCTGAATGTATTTTCCAATATCGCAATTGTCGGAATCGGCATTGCCTACATTGTTTCCCGCTCTATCGGCAAATACTTCGGCGCATATGCAGGCGCAAAGCTGATGAAATGCGACGAAAAGACTACCCGCTATCTCGGCATCACTCTGCTCCCCCAGGCAGGCGTTGCGCTGGGCATGTCGGTAACGGTTATGGAGCTTGGCGAGGTCGGCTCGGTTATCAGAAATATCGTTCTGTTCTCCGTTCTCATTTATGAGATTTTCGGACCCGTTCTGACCAAAATCGCTCTCACCAAAGCGGGCAACATTGTTCCCAAACCCAAGGAAAAGGACAGAAAGAACCGCACCGCTCCCGCAAAAATCAGCTGAGAATGATGCTTTATATTGTATATGAAAGATTGGAACTCAAATCAATATATTAAATTTGAAAAGGAACGGACTCAGCCGTCCGTCGATCTTATCGGCAGAATCGGAATATCTCCGCAAACCGTGCTTGATATCGGTTGCGGCCCGGGCAACAGCACAAACCGTCTTTATGAGCGTTTCCCGTCTGCAGATATAATCGGCGTTGACAGCTCCGACAACATGCTTGAAAAAGCAAAAAGCTCATATCCGTTTCTGAAATTCAGAAAGTGCCTTATCCCCGATGAGCTTGACAGCCTCGGAAAATTCGATTTGATTTTCTCAAACGCCTGTCTGCATTGGATTCCCGACCACGCAGGACTTTTGCCGAAGCTTATCGAAAAGCTGAATCACGGCGGAATGCTTGCCGTGCAGATGCCGCTTGTCCGGAACGCCGAATTTTATATACAGCTCAACAGGCTTATTTCCGAAGAAAAGTGGATAAAGCTGAGAGACATTCATAATTTTCACAATCTTTCGCCGTTAGAAACCTATGATATATTATCGGGCGTTTCAAAAGAAGTGACAATGTGGGAAACAATTTATTACCATACCGTTCCGTCGCACGGTTCGGTTATAGATTGGTATAAAGGGAGCGGATTAAGACCGTACCTTGACGCTCTCGGTGAAGCAGAGCAAGCGGAATTTCTCGTAGAGCTTTCCGAAATGGTAAAAAACCGTTTCCCGATTCAAGCCGATAATTCGGTAATCCTGAAAATGCCGAGACTGTTTTTTACCGCCACGAAAGAATAATCCGACTAATTTATTAATAAAACCTGATTGTATTAAATTTAAGGGCGTGAACCGCATCGGTTCACGCCCCTTTTTTCATTCATTTATAATTTCCGCTTCTTTCAGTTGACTTATAAATTCGTCATAATCGCTTTTTAAGGTTTCCTCAGCCTCGCCGAAGCTTTCAGCAAGAGCGGCTATGATTTCTTTCTCGGTTTTACCCTCGCAAAGAAGCTGATAAATCATCGCTCCCGATTCCGAAAGCGTGAAAATACCGTTATATTTCAGAACATTTTTGCCCACGGGGATAAGCATTGTCTCGCCTGCAACCGTGCGCACAACAAAATCTTTATTTACCGTCATTTCGCTCTCTCCTGATTCTTTCAGCTTCCTTGGCAATAAAATCAACCGTATATCTGCTCATTTCGCAAAGATACTCCGGCGGAGTGTCAAAGCTCCCCGTTTCACATTTGCAAGCCGCCGCACATGCGGGGCAAAGCTGTCTGTATTTGCAAGCGGCGCATTTGAGCGGAGTTTTAATCCGCAGGGTTTCGGCGCTGACTGTTCTCCAGCATTCCGCAAGCCCTTTTTCAACTGCATTACAGCTCTTTTCGGCAAGCATTCCGCAGGGATAAACATTGCCGAGACTGTCAACCCACAGAGCCGACCTGCCTGCACGGCACCGAACGCCCCTGTCGCCGTCGTCAACGCATTCATCCTCCGCTTCAAACAGCTCATTCAGGCTGTCCGAACGGCGGAGAAACTCATCTGCGCCAAGGCTTAACAATGAATATTTAACACGATAATATGCCGCCTGACGGGCGGAAAGCCTGCACGGATTGAAGCCCGTACTGCCCGAATCCTTTCTCACGGGCGGATACATATAAGTCGTGAGCTTTATATGAAGCCCGAGGGCTTTGGTCAGCTCATATATTTTTTCAATATCTTCACAGTTTTCGGGCGTTATGCTGCAATTGATTTTAACATCAATTCCGATATCACGCATTCGCCCGATATTTTCAATAACTTTATCAAACCGAGTCGCACCGCAGAGGCGGCGGTAGGTCTCGTTATCCGAGCCGTATAGCGAAACATTGAGCCTTGACGGCGGATTGTTTCTGAAAAGCTCCTCAATTTCTCCGCAGAGCAGAGAACCGTTGGTGTTGATCGAAATAATAAAGCCCATTTTTTTGAGAGCCGTATAAATTTCGGGAAAATCCTTTCTCAGAAGCGGCTCGCCGCCCGTCAGGAGCAGAAAGATAACTCCCAGCTCCCGTGCCTGATTGCCGAGGGATATCCATTCGTCGGTGCTCAGTTCGCCGCCCGATTTCTCACAGTCGGACGAATGAATATAGCACATTTTGCAGTTAAAATTACAACCCGAGGTCAGCTCAAAGGTTGCCGAGGCGGGAACACCCGCTTTGGCGCATTTGGCGTGAATATATTTTGAAATCATCGGCTCGGACGCCGACGGTTCAATTTTCAGATTCGACATAAAGCCTCCTCCAGCGCTTCAACGCTTCTTTCATCGGGCGTTGCAAGCAGTCTTAATACGGGAACGCTTCCGACTGTTTCAGCCGCAAGAGCCGCCGCCTTTTCGGCGCAGTCGCTTCTGCCCGAATCATATGTCATTTTGCCGAGCAGTTCTCTGAATGCCTGAGGGGCTGAAACCGATTCAACCGAATTTTCCTTTGCCTTGCCGAGCAAAATAACAGCCTTCAGGGGTGCGTTTTCATTCAGAGCAATGTCTGACGAGCCGCAGAACGCCGAGCCGTAAGCAAATATTTTTCCGTTTTCCGCTTTTAAGATAACACGGTCGCCGTTGACGGTCAGAGCGTTTCTGTGCTTGCTCCAGAGCGCCGCCTGAGTGGATTTGCCCGTTTGCTTGTCGCCCGCAAATATTATCGCTTCGCCGCCCGCTATGATAAACGAAGCGTGAACGAAAGCGGCGTTCCGCTCAAGCAGTAAATCCGGAATATCCAGCGCATCCATGAGCATGGAATCCCACAGACCCTCCGGATAATCAACATAGAGGGTTATGCCGTTTTCGTTTCTGACCCGACAGGCATAATCTTTATACGCCATATCGGAGGAATCAAAATAGGCGGTGAAAAGATACTCCGAGCCGTCTTTAACAAAAAAGCTTTTTCTTCCCGAGGCATTCTTAACTGACTTTTCGGGAAGCTTTGAGCAGATAACCTTGACTCTCATATCGGCATTTTTTTCATCGGTCAGAAACCTGCCGAAATTCATGTTATCTTTTATTCTTTCTTCGCTTTCAAGGCAGAGAGCCATTCCGGGGAACGAATATGTTTTCTTATACATAGGTTATATACATCACTTTGGTTGAGCTTTCGCTGAAATGGGGCGGAGAAACCTGCTTGAATTTGCCTGCGGGAATATCGCCGAGGTTTATTCTGTAGGTTATGCCGCCGAAAAGCCCGTTTGCGTCGGTGGATTTATAATAAACATAGACATTTGATGCGTCTTTATCGGCTGAAATGTTGCGGATTCCCAAAACTCCGTTCTGAACGGAAAGCTCAAACATTTCGCCGTGAAGCGAAGGCTTTTCCGCAAATTCAATGCTGTTTTCCGCACTTACATCCGAAACAATAATATCGGATCTGTAGGCATCGGCGTTTTTGGCAAGCACGGTAACCTCACCGCCTGCGGGCAGAGCGGTAAAATCAAAGAGAATATCGCCCGCATCGGTTTTAAAGCAAAGGCTGACATACTGAAATGCCGAGCCGGAATTGTTCCTTACCCTTATTGCACAGATGTTTTCAACCTCTCTGTCGCTTCCGTCCTCAACAAATCCGCCCGAATACGAAAAGATTTTGCTCACGGACAGTTTGCCGACCGTGAACGGGAATTCCGACTGAGCCTCATAATCGTTTGTGATCTCCGCTTTGGTTTCGGTTACGGTATCGCTGTCGGACACTTCGATTTCGGTCAGCTCCGCAGTAAAATCCTCCCGGACATTAACGGTTGTGCCTTCGGGAATAAACACTTTTTTCTTTGGAGTAAATACGCCTGTTTTGAATAAAACGGCAATAACCGCGGCGATAACCAAAACGGCGGCGCAGGCTGAAATCAGCACTTTTTTCTTCTTCATAAATATCCTCAAAACAGTTGTGCCGAAAGCCTCGGGTTAACCCATAAAAACTTCCGGCACGATTTTGTCATTTACCTGTAAAAATCAGGAGCTGAAAACATTGTTATCTTCAACGGGAACATGGTAGCAGATCTGCTCCGCAGGCTCCATATCGCAGTCGTTCGTCAGAATGGTTGCATCTCCCCAGTCCTTGACAAACACGGGGCAGACATATTCTGCACTCCTCGTTGTCATTTCACAGCTCGACGCAATATCTGTTGAAACTGCAAGGCTTTGGAAGCTGATTACAGGCTTTGAATAATTTCTGCTCATAATACAACCCTCCACCATTTCATTAATACATTGAAAATCTCAATTATTCTTGCAATCAGCTTCTTGAAGAAAGCAACTGCGGGATTTTCTTCCTCAGCGCTGACCGTTATTTCTCCCGCCGGGATTGTTTCGCTGATTCTGCCCTTGCTGTCGGTCAGAACAATCTCATAATCTCCCGAGCTGTTCTCTGTGACGGTGAATGAATGAGTCCAGGTCTTTGTGCCGTCCTCATTAACTACGCAGTCGGTAATTTCCACTCCGTCAACCTCGACTTTCACTATGTCGGCGGGAGTATTTACCTTCAGCGTGGCGGTTGCTCCTGACTTAAGGTCGGTTGTTTCCCACTCTGCCGTTACTCCCGAGCTGTCAGCCGTTGTCAGAACCGTCTTGACTGCTCTTGCCGCCGTTGCATAGGTTGCGCTGTTGACGGTTACATAGTCGGAAGTTCTGGCAACGGAATCCGATTTGCTCGTGAACTTATAATTTGTGAGCGAAATTACGGCGTCGGAGTCGTTGATTACCACTATTGAGCCGTTTGCCGAATATTCATCAGTCGTCGTGTCATATGTGAGCAAAGATGAAATATCATAATATTTCTCTGCTGCTCCCGAAACGGTGACGCTCTTTGAATCTCCGTTAGTGTTGAGAATTCTGACGGTTGCTTCGGCGTTGCCCGAGGCTCCCTCCTTGGCAACCTTCATGCCAATCTGGAAAGATGCCGCCGATACCGTGGGAATAAAGGCTATTGCCTGATTCTCATAGAGATAAAGCTCATTGTTGGGTCCTGATTTGCTGAATTTTTCCATTGAATCGGCATAGCTGCCGTTGTTGAGAACCGAAATACCGTCGATAAACATTGTTCCCGCAACGGAATTGCCGTCGATTGTTGCTGAACCGAAGTCATTTGCAGAAATGACTGTATCTCTGATTTCAACGAACTCGGCGTTGTTTTCACGGTCGGCATTATATGCCTTTTCTATCACTCCGCTGACGGTTTCGCCCGCAGGGTCATAGATTCTTACGCCGTCAATGTAAATCCTGTAGCTGTCGTCTCCCGTTTTGTCGAATACCTTTGCATACTTGGGAGTTACGGTTACTCTGTATGTGCCGTAGCTGAGAGTTGAGCTTCCGACGGGAACGCTGACAACGGGAATCTGATAAAGCCCCGTTTCCGTTCCGCTTGAGGTGAGCCAGCCATAGGCAAGGGCGGCGTTATCCTTTTGCTTTGTTGAATAAACCTTGCCGTTAACCACAACAACGGTTTCGTCCTCGTCAATTTCAACCGTTGTGCCGGTTTTGTAAGCGCTCTCATAAAGAGGAGCGTTATTTACGGTTGAGCCGTCAACAACGCTTGTTGCGCTGAGGGTTGCCGTGGGCTTGGAAGCCGAAGCGTCGAGATAAAGCTGACCGTAGGAATAGCCGTAATATGTGTTAATAATATATGTTTTGTTAAAGTCTGTGCCGTTAATTCCTTCAACCTTAACAAGAACTGCTCCGGTTTTGTTGCTTGTTACGCTGAAAAGGTCAAAGCCCGTGCCGCAGAAGGTGAAGCTTGCTGTCGGCTCGTTGCCGATTGAACCTGCGTCAAGAGTTGTGAAGCGGGCTCTGTCGAGAGAATATGTTACCGAGCTGTCGTTATATGCAGGGTCATAGCCGTAAACATTGTCGGCATCGAAGCCGTCAACGGCGTTTGCACCCGGTCTGTCCTCAGACTGATAAGCCGTTTTTCCGCTGCCTGCGGTTTCCCAGACATAGCCGTTTCCGTCGGTAAAGTCAATGAAGCTTTCTTCATAGAAAATATTTGCAGCGGGGATAACTGTAATCTTGCTGTAATAATAGAATCCGTCAACAACGGCTTCGTAATAGAACACTTCTTCGGCAGACATCTGCATATCCGTGGGTGTATATATTACTGCGGTGCCGTCCTTGGGATCTATGCTTGCCGTGCCGTGAGCAAGAGTTATACTCGTTTCAGCGGAATCAAACTGTGAAGCGTCATATGCCTGGCTGTTGAGCGTTCCGCCGAACGACGCCGAAATTGCGTTAACAGACGTGTCGGTCAGAATAATCTTATCATTCGCTATCGGATGAATCTTTACCGGCAAGCCGTAGTCGATTACTACCGTGTCGGGCGAAAGACCCTCTGTTGTGTAAACGCCGAAAGCAAAGTGAGTGTTATAATAGTCGCTGACATTCGTAACGGTTCCGCTCTGATTGAATCTGTAGCCGCTTTCATAATAATAGGTTGTTACCGTGCTCGCATCGTCTGTTATCGTTACCGAATTTGTGCCGGTTGTGCCGCTTGAAATCACAACCTGTGCAGAAGCATCGGGATTGAACAGCGTATAATTATCAGGCACATCGGCAAGCGGATAAAGCGTGTAGCTTTCATTGTATTCTTCCGTGTTCAGCCTGATAAGATAGCTGAGCCTGTCGCCGATGATAATGCGGTTTTCAAAAGGAATAACCGTTCCCGCTCTGTTGACGGGCTGACCGCTTTGGTTAACAAGATAGAACTCATAGTTAACCATCGCACCCTGCCAGGGAAGAACAGGCGAAACAGTTTCCTTGTAAGCCTCATTGCCAAGGTAGTTTATATAGTAGAGAATGGCGCTTGTATTGGTGGGATATGCGCCGGGGTCTCTCGTGCCTTCCATCGTTCCGGTAAGATAGACATAATAGGTAAGCGAAAATTCCTTTTCGGCGATAATACCTATTTTCCAATAGAAGGTCTCGGGAGCAAGCGAATAATTCGCCGTGCCGTCGCCGTCGGGGTCAATCATAACCGCCGACGAGGTTGTGTTATAGAAGAAGGTTGAGGCGTTGATAACTCCGTCAACCAAAATGTTGGTTGCGCCCGCATCAATCTGATCCGAATAAGCCTCGGTTCCGTCTGAATTGAAGGTGACGGTTTCAAGCAAATCGGGGTCAACGTCGGATCTTCTTGTGCCGACATCGTTAAGGTCGCTGATAACGCCGTTTGCAAGGTCTGTGCTTGTGTAAAGCGTATAGGTTTTAACCTCAATCGTCGGGGCGGGGTCAAGAGTAAAGTCCTGGCCGTTCTTGGTATAGGTTGACGCAAGCTGAAGGTCATATTCGGAGCCCATTCTGTCAACAAAATATGCTTCGGTTGCCGCCTGCTTGATATCCTCACGGATGGCGGTAAAAGCCGTATCAAGCTCTGAAGCGTCATCGGCAAAATAAGCATATTCGGAGGATGACGCAAGATTTGTGATAACATACTGCATGGTTTCAACCGTAATTGCAGAGTCTTCCTCAAGGCAGAATCCGATTGAATACATTTTAACGCCGAGGCCGGGAACCTGAGTCATATATTGCTGGCCGTTGTAGCTGAGAGACGAATCGTTTTTGATAACCGTATAAAGAGTCCCGGGATCGCCCTTGATTGCGTCAGCCATTCTGTGGCTGTTGCCGGAACCGTTATAGAAATATGTATGCTCGGAAGCATCGGTTGTATCAAGAGGAAGCTCATCGGCGGAAGCATAGGTTCCCTGAAGCCAATTGTTCCAATTAGCCGTTGTTGATTGTGAGCTGAAATAGTTATAGGAGAACGGCGCACCGTCCGACATGAATATAACATATATATCTCTGTTCTGCTGGTTGGCATCATTCTGAGCTTTTTTTGCCTCAACAAGCTGATAAACAGCGTCAAACGCATAGTCATAGTTCGTGCCGCTTGAGGTTGTTATTCCGTCAACAAAATTGCTCAGTACGGTTGAATCCGAAGCGGAATACAGAGTATCTACATGAACAAAAGCGTCTGCATCAAGATCGGCAGAGCCTGTGTAAACCTGTGCACCGTTGCTGTCGGTTCTGATAGTTGCTCCTTCAAGATGGTCTTTCGAATCAAGAAGATCAAGCCCTGCGGTTTGATAACCGTTGAAATCGGCAACCGCTATATCAATATCCTGAACCATTCCCGATTCATTCGGCTGATTGAAGGCGGTAATAAGGTTCGATACCGAATCACGAAGAACCTGAATTCTGGTTGATTCGCTTCCGTCGGCTGCTGTTACTGCGCTATTCATCGAACTCGATGTGTCAAGCATGAGAACAACATCTATTCCCTGATCCATGGGAACGCCTGTTGCGGTCAGCTCAATCTGAGCAACGCCGCTGTTCTGGAAGTTGCCCGCCGAGGCGGATTTGCCGACTCTGACCGAGCCGGGGTTAGGATAATCGGGATATTCCTCTTTTTCTATTACATGAAGAGTGAAATCTGAGAACCAATTGTCACGGTAATATACGGCAAGTCCCGCATAATCGCCCGGCGTGCCTGTATATTGAACTGCGTTGAAATTACCCGTCAGGTCAAGCAGCATTCCGATTGTAACGGGAATAACCGCTGTTGTGTCATCGGTATATGTTACCGACAGCGTTGCGCCGGTATTGACATTACTGCCTGCGCCGACATAAACCGTTCCCTCGTTGCTGTCAAGAGTAATGGTCTGGATTGTTTTTGTCTCTTCCGTGCTGCCTGAGCCGCCCGAACTCGAAACAACTTTTTTGTAGAAATAAATTGTTGAACCGCCGTTATATGCGCTGTAGTTATGAGCCGATCTGCAGTTCAAACCGAAGCTTGTGCCGCTGATGTTAAGATGATTGCTCGTGTATTCATAAGCAACGGTCGCCGTGTCGGAAAAAGTAACGGCACTGCTGCTGCTCTGAGGAAGAACCAGATATTTATTGCTGTTGGCACCGTTTGCCGCCTTAAAGGAGGATGAAGCGGCGTCATAAATCCATTCGCATACGGTTACTTCGTCAGAAGCTTCTATAATATTGTTTGTCGGAGTAACGGAAACGCCTGCAAGTCTGCTGCTGTTCGATGAGTCAAACTCGGTGGAACAAGCGTACAGATCATCTGAACTGTTGCCGTTATAGCCGACAATCAGATATGTTTCGCCGTCTTCAAGGCCTGAAAGTGAGGATACGTTAACTCTTTCGTATGTTACGGTTTCAGCCGAAGCAGATTCGTTTAAGCCGTAAATATAGAATGTTGCCGCATTGGAGGTATAGCCGTTAATAAGCTCTCTGCTTCCGTTTCTGTTTAAATAAACGGTGGTGCCGCTCACGGTTGAAGTGAAAGTGAAGGCGTTTGCGGAGCCGCCGATTGTGAAAGCACTTCCGTCTGAGCCGAGCGTTGCGTCATAACTGCTTGATGAGCTTGCATTTCTGGAGAGATTGGCAAACGAACCGTCTTTTCCGATTAACCAGTTGGAGCCCGAAGCCGTAAATGTCCATTCATGCGATGAATAATCCCCGGAAATAGTATCGGCAAGAGTAAGTCCGCCTGTGCTGACAACATCAAAACCAACTCTTTCCGTATAGCCTGAATCCACGGGATCCATAAATTCGGTTCCGTTATATATAAGCAGATAGTTCTTTCCGCTTACCAATTCGGAGGTCGAAGTGATTCGGGTATATGTTATTTCCGAACTGCCGCTGCCACTGCTGCCCGAGCTGCCTGAGCTGCCGCTGCTTTCGGGGATAACATTTGCTATTTCGTGAGTTTTTGTAACGGTTGTATCAAGCGAAACGGTCTGAGGGCTTGTAACAACCGTTGTATCGGCAGAATAACCGCCGTTTGTCGCTTCATTTTTATATGAATTCAAAACACCTGCGGATTTCAGATTATGAATACCGCTCTCATCAACACGGTTAACGGTCAGCGTTGTATCGTCAAACTGAAAAACCGTCATTGTAAGGGTATCGTCTGCGCCGTTGTGGTTTTCATAATATCCGGTAAAGCCGGCGTTCATATAGGTGAAAGCAAGGGTTTCAGCCTGATATGAGGTTGTGCTTCCCTGAGCGATATTGATGCTGTCGCCCTTGGTGAGATAAACAGCGGCACCGCCGAGATAATCGTCCCAACCGTTTGAGTGGTCGTGACCGTAAAGGAAAACTATGTTAAGTCCGTTGTTGCCCGCATCATTGAGCACATCGAACAGATAATTGGCAAATTTACCGTCGCCGTCGTTATATGTTCTCATTGAATAATGAAGCGGAAGATGCGAAACAACAAAAATCGGGGCTGTGAAGCCGACGGCAAGCTTGTTGTTGAGATAAACTCTCAGATTTTCAGCCGTCTGCTTTATGGTTGCTTCGTCGCTGTTATTCCACATATAATCGTCTTCGTTGATAATGAAAACTCCGTAATTGCCGCTTGCAGGGTCGTTGTTTCCGCTCGTCGCCATTCCTGCCGCGCCCGCTTCATCGTGGTTGCCCTGAACAAATATGGCATTTTCATCGCTGACATTCAGCGAAGTTATGGCAGATTTGAGGGACGCAATGCCTGCCGCCGCCTGATTATAGCCGTAGCTGTAGTCGCCGCAGCACAGGAAGCCGTCCGCCGTCGTAAAGCCCACAGAGGCCTGCATCTGGCTTATAACGCTTTGAACGAATGCCGCACCCGCATCGTTACCGCTCGGGTTCTGATAGTCCGAGCAGGCAACAACGGTTGTGACAGCACCCTCTGCCGATGCTTTGAAGCTCGCTTCATTGATAACGCCGATGACGGCAAGCGATGAAACAACCATCGCAAGGCTCAAAATCAGCGAAATGAAGCGGTTCGTTTTCTTAACCGTTTTCTTCATAAATTATCAAACGCCTCACTTTGCATATAAGAATCATCTTTGTCCCAAAAAAGAATAATCGCAATCTGACCCTTATTCCGCTATTTTAATAAACAGTTAATTAGATTATGTCACATCATTTTATAAATGTCAATATGTTTTTATACAACAATTTCAAAAAGTGTCTGATTTATTCGCATTTTTATTCTCAACACGCATGATTTGTCAAAAACATTATTGTCAGACTGTCAAACGAAGAAAAATCCTGTTTCCCCGATCATTACGGCTATGAGCATAAATGGAGTTTGATCCGCAAAAGCCGATTAACTCCCCCAGAGCCTATACAGGTAATTTCAGTTTTTTCGATAAAACAGCAGAAATCAATGGCAACACGGTAGGGGCGAACTTTGTTCGCCCGCTTGAAAAAGTGATGAAGTTATGTGTTCCTTCGGCATGTGAAGGTAGGGGGCGACCCTGTGTGGTCGCCCGTTAGAACATGCAGAAATACCGTAGGGGACGGGTCGCCCGTCCCGAAAAAAAGAAGAATGAAGTGTGCCTGCGGCATATGACGGTAGGGGCAACCCTGTGTGGTCGCCCGCTTTTCACAAATTAAGGTAATAGGTTCAAGGTAGGGCGGGGGCTTCGCCCGCAGTTAATTAACATAAAGTTGTTGATATATAATGATTTTTTGTAGGGAACGCTGTCCTCAGCGTTCCGAAAACCAATATTAATTCAATTAATCCGTACCTTGCCAATCCTCAGCCCTACGGGCAGCGATTTGCCTCCCTCGTGAGTGTGCGGGTTGCCGGTGGCAACCTCTGAGCATATGCTCAGAAGCACCGACCGAGGCGGGAGCCGAGACGGTGGATTTTGCGAAGCAAAAGACGGAGGGAGTTAACTAAGGAGCCCAAGGCGATAGTTTCATTTTAATAAGCTTATCTGTAAAAATGTGGCTGTCGGCATAGGCTCCTTTGGCAAAGGAGCTGGCGCATAGCGCCTGAGGATTGGATTGTTTGCAGATAAATTCAATGCAAACAATCGCACCTGTCCAAGTAGGGAACGCCTTCCTCGGCGTTCCCTACCGAAAATACATATATATCAACAATTATTCGTAAATAATAAACGGCGGGAGCAAGCCCCCGCCATACCGTGAATCCTTCAAAATCCGTTATTTCTGCATTTTGGACGATGTGTGTACCGTCCGCTACAAATTGATTAATTGAAAATGCACGAATTAAACCGTTTAAAACACCAGCTGAACCAACAGCATATAACAAACCGTTCCGGAAATAACGCTCAGGAGCGTGTTTCTTTTCCAGACATAGAGAATTCCGACAACAGCGCAGGCGATAAGCTCGGGCAAAAATCCCGACGGTGAAGCAAAGCTGATATCTTTCAGGCAGTAAACGACAAGCATTCCCATAATTGCATAGGGCAATACCCTGCCGAGCTTCTCAATGAGCTTCGGCGTTTTTCTGTTTCCGCCCCAAATCATGAACGGCAGGAAGCGAAGCACCGCAGTAACCAAAGCGATAACGGCAATTGAAAGCCAGACCTGTTTTTCATTCATATATTACAAATCCTTTCCAAAAAGGCAAAATAATTATTAAGCCTTGCTCTCATCCTTGTATAAACAAAGCAGGAGCGCAATGACGAGCATTGTCGGAATCAGAAAATTTTCACTTCCGAATATGACAAGGCATACTGCCGAAACGGCAACTCCGATTACGGCGGGCAGATGCTTTTTGCTTGTCAGCCATTGTTCGAGAAATACGGTCAGAAAAAGCGCCGTCAGCGCAAAATCAATGCCCTCGCTGTTGAATTTGACTATCATCCCCGCCGCTGAGCCGAGAACCGAGCCTGCGACCCAATAAAATTGGTTAAGGAGAGACACCGTCAGATAATAATCGCTTCTGCTTTCGGGCGGAATGCCCGGAGCATCGCCGCAAACCAAAGAATATGTTTCGTCCGTCAACGCAAATATTAGATACGGCTTTCTTTTGCCCGTTCCTTTGTATTTTTCGAGCATGGAAATCCCGTAAAAAAGGTGCCTTGCATTGACCATAAGCGTTGTGAGCGCAACGGTGAGCAGGGATGCGCCGCCCGTGAACAGACCGATGGCGACATACTGCATTGAACCGGCATAAATGCAAAGGCTCATAATAAGCGCAAATATAATGCCGTAGCCGTTTGAATTTAGTATGATTCCGAATCCGAATCCGAGCACGAGATAGCCCGTCATCACGGGAACCGTCGCCTTGAATGCGGGCTTGATTATTCTTTTTAATTTTTCATTTGCTTTCAAAAGGAGCTTACCTCCGACATTCTTTTTTTCGGCTATTTTATCATTTTATGTTAATAATTGCAATAGTGCGGCTGTGCGTGAAAATGCAATATTATGATTGTTTCTCGGGTAGGGGCGGCCCTGTGTGGCCATACAATAGAACTTAACAAAAAGCGGAGATATCCACCTTTTAAAGCGCATATCTCCGTGTTGCTTTATATCGGTTTTTATTCCTCCATCTGCTTTCCGAGGAATGAAGCTGCAATCTGTGCAAGCTTGGTTTCGGTCTGAGTCGGGCAGGAGCCGTTGTCGTTTAGCAGCATAACGATTGAGCCGGAAACATCTCCGCCGCCGACAATCGGGAACGCCACGGCGGCCTCCCTGTCAACGCCCTCGATAGGCTTCATGCGTTCGCTGTCAACGCAACAAACATAATTTTCGCGCTTTTCCATAACGCTCTCAAGGCTCTGGCTGACCCTGCGGTCGATAACTTCCTTTTTGGAAATGCCTGCGCAGGCTATAACGCTGTCCCTGTCGGTTATAATAACCGCAAGCCCCGTTCCTCTCGAAAGAACCTCCGCATACTGCGCCGTTATCGACGACAGCTCGCCTATCGGGGAATATTTTTTGAAAATAACCTCGCCGTCCGAATCTGTATAAATCTCCAACGGGTCGCC
>JBJEQC010000061.1:0-5792 GCA_051881555.1 Acutalibacteraceae bacterium | reverse complement strand
GGTTGCCGGTGGCACGGCGTATGCCGTGACGGATGGAGTAAAAAGAAGATTTGATGTTTTTGTTGCTCCGCAAAAGCTGATTTTTGAGTGAATAGTGAAGAAGTAAAAGGTGAATAGGTGAAGGTAGGGCGGGGGCTTGCTCCCGCCGTTTTGAATTATTGAAAATAAACAATTATTCGCCCTTGGCGAATTGGTTCGTCGAGGACGCCGAACCCTACGGATTTTTCGTGAATTTGTGCGTTTTAAGGCGGCAACCGTAGGGGACGGGTCACCCGTCCCGCATAAACCGAGCCTTTGTTTTTTATGTTTTCCGGAACGCCGAGGACGGCGTTCCCTACGAGGGAATTTCGTTGATTTATGGCGTTTTCAGGCGGGCGAACGCAGTTCGCCCCTACCGTGTTGCCGATGGTTTATGATGTATTTTCAGAATGGCTGAATTGTTCAGATTTAATGATTGGCTCAGTAGGGAACGCCGTCCTCGGCGTTCCGTGGGATTTAATATGTTTTCACGGACAGCCGCAAGGCTACGGATTTTTTTTATTTGTAGTGGACGATGCCCACATCGTCCAAAACACAGAAATAACGGATTATTCATTATTCAGAGTAGGCGGGGGCTTGCTCCCGCCGTTTTGAAAATACACATATTATTCGCCTGTGTTATTCGCCCGTGACGAATTGGTTCGTCGAGGACGCCGAACCCTACGGATTTCCATTTTCGGGATGGCCAACCCGTCCCCTACGGGCATCCGCCCGAAAGAAGCTTCAAATGTTCCTTTTTCGGTTCATCGCCATGGTTATAATTTAGAAACAAGCTCACGGACATCCGGATACCGCTTGTTCGGGTCAAGGTTTATGCAGGTTTCGATGATTTTGCTGAGCTTGCCGTGATAGAGCTTTTTCGAGGGGTGCTCGCCCGTGAGCATAACATTCATCAGAATTCCGAGGGCGAAAATATCCGAGCGGCGGTCGGTCTGATTAATTCCGTATTGCTCCGGTGCGGCAAAGCCCGCTGTGCCTATGAATGCGGTATCCTGCGGCTGATAGCTTTTGAAAATCCTTGCCGCATCAAAATCAATCAGCTTGATATTGCCCGAGGTGTCGAGCATTATGTTCTCCGGCTTGATGTCACGGTGAATTATATTCAGCGAATGAAGCGCGTCAAGCGCAGAGCATACGCCCTTTATGACCTCACGAACTCCCTTTTCCGTGTATAATCCGTTTTCCAGAAAATCCGCAACCGTTGCGCCGTTGATATATTCTTCAATAACCGTGCAGCTTTTGCCGACGGTCTCAACGCCGTAAACCTTTGGCAGATTGGGGTGCGATATGTTTTTCAAAACTTCGTAAACAGACGGGTCACCCTCAAAGCTCAGCTTTACGACTTCAATTCCCGACAGCCGGTTTCGCAGAACAACGGCGGTTTTAGCTCCGCCGGTTTTCAGAGCCTTGACAAATTCAAATTGCTCTGACATAATTTTATCAAAACAAAAATTCAAATTATCACTTCCAAGGAGTGTTTATTATGACAGTCAAAACCACAGCCGAGCTGATGAACGAGCTTATGAAGGCTAACAACATCGGCGATTATCTCAAAGAAAACAGCCGCTACATGGTCAGCGGCGAACTGCCTGCCTATCTATCAAATATACTTGAAAAGAAAGGATTAGTCAAGTCGTCTGTAATCAAGAAAACCGAACTGAGCGAAATTACGGGCTATCAGATTTTTTCGGGAGTGCGAAATCCGTCAAGAGAATCGCTGATCTGCATTTGCAGGGCAATGGAGCTTGATGTTAATGAGACTCAATATCTGCTCAGAATCGGCGGCTTTGCAGAGCTTTATCCCAAGAATAAGCGTGACGCAATCATTATCAACGGCATTGCTTCAAATCTTTCCGTTGCAAAAATCAACGAAAATCTTTACGACAACGGAGAAGAAACATTAAATAAGTGAATATGTTAAAACCGGGGTTGACTTGTTCGGTCAGCCCCGATTTTTGTTAATCAATCTGAAAAAGGATTTAAGAATTCTCAAACGATTTCTCTATAACCGAATCGTATGTTGCCAGAGGAACATCGGTCAGCATACACAGCTGCAAAAAGCAATCGTAGGGGTTAGCTATGTATAGCTCGCCCATTGAGCAATCATTCAGCATTTTGTTGGTTTCTTCAACAAAACTCCACCATCTGCTGTTGCCGGACATAGCCTGATTTCTTTCGGCAACAATAAAAAATTTCAAAGTTATCAGATCGAATCGGTCAACCTCTGACCTGCCTGAATTGATATCGCTCAGGTGCTGTTTGCTCAGACGCTTCTTTGAAAAGTGAGAAGACAAAGCGGAAGACGATATTTTCGTCAGATTTCCGTTTTTATCAATCGGAGTGCCGCTGCACAGATACTTTTCAACATCGCTTTCGGTTATGTCTTCAATTGTAAAAACCTTTCTGCTGCTTTTGTAGTTTTCAATTTCCTTTTTCTTTTCATAATCAAAAAGACGCTTGTTTCGGAGAAGGCCGCCCTTTAACTCGGAAAACTTTTCTTCATAATCACGATCGGCTTCAGCCTGTTTACTCTCGGCAATAATCTGCCTGCACTCGTCATAAAGTTTATTAAAACAGCTTTTAACCGTTGATCCGCTTATGTTTTCGATGTTCAGATTATATTTTGCAAGAAGTCTGACCAGCTCTTCGCTGTCTTTGATATTCGAAAACAGCCTTTTTGCGCCTATTGTTTTTTCTTCAAGAAGATTTTCAAAAAAAGCCTCGCTGTATTTATTGTACGCATCGGTAAGCTCCGATGCTTTTTTGAATCCGTAGCCGTTTTCAAAACAATGCCTGTAAATTACTTCATAAGGATTTTTAAAATAAAAATCACCCTCAAGGATTCCTTTTTTCAGAAACAGGGACACATCCTCCGCATTCATTCCCAATCCGAAACCCAGAAGAAAAACCGTGTTTCTTGAAACTGTCGATTGCTTCAGCCAGTTTTTGGCAAGCGCACTGATTTTTGATGAAGTCTGAGTGAAGGACGGCGGAGTTTCCGTCCTCTTAAATGAGTCAACAATATATTTTTGGTATACTTCATCGCCTGTTTCTTTATAATTTCCGTCAAAACCCGCTTTAACATAAATGTATCTTTTAAGATAATCGCAAAACGGAATGGGATTAAGCTTTTTGAGAAGCAGGTCAAAAATCACCTGATAATCCGAGGTTTTGAACTCTTCAAGCTCGGAGGCGTTATAAAATTCTTCCTCTCTTTTAATCGTGAACATAAGCTCATCGGGCAGTATCTGCATGTTTATTCCTCCGTTGCGGGTTGATTTGATTCCTGAGAATCAACAATTCCTCTTAATATGACCTCGTTGAGAAGAGATGTGTCCTCAACGTTGACGGTAAATGTTATTTCATTTCCGGGCTCGGCTGTGTTTTCACCGACATATTTTGATTCCTGATACAGAGTTTCGGAGACGGTTCCGTTTTCAAGGGTAATTTTGTAAATTGTCTCGTAGCCATCGTTATAAACGCAGCCGTAAAGACATCCGTCGGCTTCCGAATGATAGATGTGACTGTAGCTGTTGTAAATCTTTTGCCCGAACCGAGGCAGAACAATCGGAGATAAATCGACATTAACTGAACCGGGCGACGGTTCGGGGCTGACAGAGTCATATACATTTTCAAATTCATAAATAATCAATACCTGTGAGTGTGAAACGGATAAATCTGCCGCTCCGAAAACGAGAAGCTCCTCAATTCCGTTGCCGTCAATGTCACAAAGGCTGTACTTTGCGTCCGAAAGATCGGATAGGTTTTTTGCATATGTATCCGCCATATATCTGCGGTTTTTTTCAAACGGCGTGTATGCAAATACATCTGTTCCTGCATTTTTAAGACCTGCCGGAACGGATATACTGACAAGTGTCGTGCAGTTTTTGAATGCCTTATCACCTATGGTTTCAAGACCGTCGGGCAAATCAACGGAAACAAGTGCAGAGCAGTTTTCAAACGCCCTTGCTCCGATTGATTTCAAGCTTTCAGGCAAAACAACACTTTCAAGATTAATACAGCTTATGAATGCGCATTCTTCAATGCTTATCAGCGTATCCGGGAAAGAAACGGTTTTCATTTTTCCGTTGGCGAAAGCATTTTTGTCGATTGATATGACTGATATTTCTTCTATTTTTTCGGGAATTTCAACGGCTTCCCGCTCCTCAAGCAGACCGGTAATATGCACCCCGTCGGGAAGAATTTTATATTCAAGATAATCCTTGGCAGCAACGGTTCCGATGCTTTCAAAAGTGGTATCGGCACGGGTTTCGTTGCTTTCAAAAGCGTCATCGGGTTTTTTATTTAAGGCGGATATGACGGCAGCCGATGCGACAATTGCAACTGTTAACAAAGCAACACCCGCAATAATTATTCCCTTTTTATTGCGTTTCGGTCTGACAACGGGAATATCCGTCTTTTCTTCAGGTATCAAAAGCTCAAGCGCAAGCCTCATTTCATGAGCGCTTGAAAAACGGTTTTTGCTTTCGAATTCGCAAGCTTTCAAAACTACTGCGGAAAGGTTTTTATCTGCGCTGTCGGGCAAGGGCATTGCCTGACCTGAAATTCTCTTGTTAAATGCCGTTTTTTGGCTTTCAAACGTTACAGGTTCCGGATATGGTGGAAAAAACGGAAATCTCTGATGATTCAGCAGATAATACAAAAGGATGCCCAAAGAGTATATATCGGCCTTTACGCCGTAAGGCTCACTCTTAAGAACCTCCGGAGCCATATACATATATGTTCCCGTCTTTGTTCTGTTATCGACGGTCTTTTCTATAATCCGTGCCGTGCCGAAATCTCCGAGTTTGAAATCGCCGTTTTCGGAAACAAAAATATTTTCGAGCTTAATATCCCTGTGAATTATACGGTGCTTATTCAGCACTTCGAGTGCTCTGCATAAATCAATGCCGATTTTTACTGACATTTCAGCAGACATTTCATTTTGTTCCAAATATTTACCGAGAGGAGTCAGAAGCTCCATTCTGATAAGAATTGTCCAGCCCATTCCGTCAGGATCTTCAATAACCTTGTGATCCTCATAGCTGACTATGTTTGAGTTGCCCTTGAACTTTGCCATAAGTTCAATTTCGCATATTATTTCATCAACAAAGCTTTTATCGTCAAAGCTGAAGTTTAAACCGTTAACCGTTTCGTTTGGCGACACTCTTATTATTTTTAGCGCCGCAAACTGTTCTCTGCCCAGATATTCTCTTTTGATTTTATAAACTTTGCCGAATGTGCCTTCACCAAGCTTTTCGGTAATTGTCCATTCGGACCAAACATCATTCAAAATTTTTTGGGCTTGTTCCATGGTTGACTCTCCTTTTGCTAATGATTTAAACTTATAATGCAAAAAACGGTTGTTTCTATTCCTTGCTTATTTTAATGGCCATTACGGTCATGTTATCCTTACCCGAGTTATCCAGAGCACAATTTACAAGCTGTTCCGTTGCGGAAGCGGTGCCCGTACATTCCGAGAGGATGTCCTTTATCTTTATGTCATCCACCGCATCGGTCAGTCCGTCGCTGCAAACGATAACCATGTCGCCGTCTGAAACAGGCTCAATTTCAAAAATATCGGGTTCAATAACCATTTCCTCAGACGGAATTCCGATGTGCTGAGTAAGCACATGACGCAGTTTTGAATTTTTTGCCTGCTCCCTGTCCATAAGACCCGATTCCACCTGCATCTGTGCAAGGGTGTGGTCTGTCGTCAGCTGATTTAATTTGCCGTGTGAATACAAATATAT
>JBJEQC010000060.1:0-5913 GCA_051881555.1 Acutalibacteraceae bacterium | reverse complement strand
TGTTACTTTTGCTTATTCTTCTTCAAGCTTTTCAATCAAAATGGATTTCAATGAATGAGAAAGAAGAGATTTTTTCAGTTTATTTGAATATTCATGCTTATCATTCGCATTTTTGAAAGGAAGATAAGCAAATGTTTTAAGATTATTATCACCCTGCAAGCGGGAAAAAACTTCAATAATTTTTTCTTTTTTATCGGCAGACTTTCGTCTGTAAGCATTTTTAATAACAATACTTGCAGAATCCTGAGCCGTATAATCCTTAACGGTCAAGCAAGCGTTTCCCGATTCATCGGTGAATAAATCATATCCGTCACATTCTGCTTTTTCAGGCTCGATATCCTTAAAAACAAAAGTTATGTCTCTTTTTTCGGGTATAACCGAAGCGTCTCCGACAGGCTGAGAAATTAATACCGTCATTAAAGCCTTTTGTTCGTCAAAATTAACCGAAAAATCGGTTACTGCATTGTGAAGGTCATAATCGGTCTTGCCGTCATCTTCATAAAGAGAAAAACTGCCGTTTCCTGAGAAAATAAGGATTTTAAGTTCTTTCGGGTTGTCAACTCCGTTGCCTTTGTCAGCCGAAAGAGGAATTATTGCGCCCTCTTTTGCAAGAACGGGAATGTTTTCAATCTCTCTGTTCAGTTCAAGTGATTTACTGCCGATGTAAACCTCGCCCGTGAAAATATCCGTCCATCTGCCCTCGGGAATCCATGCTCTGACAGAACCGAAGCCCGTTTTATAATCGGATTTTGAGGTTATCGGGCAAACCATCAGTTCACTGCCGAACATGTATTGATTCGGAACTGAATAAGCTTCCTCTTTTTCGGGATATGAATAATACATCGGTTCGCAAAGAGCAATCCCCTGCTTATGAGTTCTGTAATCCATAGTATAAATATATGGAATCAAAGAATGTCTCAGACGAAGATATTTCTTTGCCGATTCGCAGATTTCTTTTCTGTATTTCCAAGGTTCTTTGCCGAGCAGGTCATTTGCGGTTGAATGAAGCCTCAGAATCGGGCTGAAAACGGCAAACTCAATCCAGCGAAGATATAACTCGTCATCTCTTTTTCCGGCCATATGACCGCCGATATCATGACTCCACCAGGTGTAAGCGGCATTTGAGGCATTAACGGTGAAATACGGTTGAAAATCAAGCGTTTTCCAACTTATATATGTATCACCGGAGAAGCCGAGAGGATAACGGTGACTGCCCATTCCGCTGTATCTTGAAAGAATCATGGGCATTCTGCCGTCTTCTCCGTTATCAAGAAAATGATAATGATTAAGCGGAATCAGCGGGTCAAGGCCCTCAACATCGCATTTTTTGCCCTGCTGCCAATCAATCCACCAAAAGTCAACTCCCTCACGCTCATAAGGCTTATGAAGCACATCAAAATATGCGTTCCAATATTTATCCGAGCCGCAGACAAAGGGAATATCTGCTTTGCTTTCGGGGTCAACATCCATTGCCTTTGCCATTTCTTTATACTGAGTTTCAAAGAATCTCACGCCGTCGGCAGGATGAAGGTTCAGAGTAACATGAAGATTTTCTTCTTTAAGAACCTTAAGAAATTCCCTGTAATCGGGAAACAGATCGGTATTCCATGAATAACCCGTCCAACCGCCTGTTATGGGATAGGATGAACCTATTCTGCTTTTATATTGGGTTCCGAACTGCTTATTCAGATCTGTCCAATGCCAATCCATATCAACCGTTGCAACAGTCAAGGGAATATTTTCTCTCTTAAACCGAAGCATTAAATCCAGATATTCTTCTTGAGAATAACGGTGATATCTGCTCCACCAAACCCCGAGGGCATATCTCGGAATCAGCGGAGTGCTTCCGCTGATTTTATAAAAATCGCAGATTGTTTGGCGGTAATCCTTTCCGTAGGCAAAAACATATAAATCTTTACCGCCTTGACGGGCAACAAATTCCCCATTCTCATTAATCAGAAAGCCATTGCTGTCATCAAGAACATAAACGCCGTTTTCGGTTATCAAGCCGTCATCAAGCTTCGCTTTTCCGTTTGTGCAATCAAGAGTTCTGCGTGTACCTTTAAGATTTTTTTCTTTTTTGCAGGAAACAGTTTTTCCGTCATTAACAAAACGAACGCAAAGAGGCGTAATGCTTTTTTTAATAACGGTAAGCTGAATATCCGATGTTGTGACAATTATTTTACCGTCATTTTCGGTTACTTGAAAATCAACGGGTTCAAATCTTCTGAACCAAACTGTTTGGCTTGGCAAATCGGTATAATTGCCGTTAACCGACTGCTCAAGACGAATTAAGCGAGGAGTTAAAACCGATACTCTGTAACTGTCACCTAGAAAAATCTGTCTTGAATCGGAAACGGCATCTGTTTTTGCAATCAAAGATTTTTTAAGCATATTCGTCACCCTTTCGGAATACTTATTATAACCGTTGAATTTATTATATTTAATTGAAGATGTATTGTCAAACCGTAGATTAAAAAATAATTTAAAATCGCATTTTTCCATTGACTTTTTATCGTAAATGTTATAAATTATATTATAATAACATATGCGGACATAGTTCATCGGTAGAACTCCGGCTTCCCAAGCCGATAAGGCGGGTTCGACTCCCGTTGTCCGCTCCATTACTGACCTTTTGCATTTTGCAAGAGGTCTTTTTGTTTCAAAAAATCAGTCAGATTATATAAATTATCGTAAAACAATGTTGTATTTTTTATATATTTTCGCTTGACTTTGTCTGCAATTAGTCTTACAATGAAGACAAAGGAGGCTGATAACATGAAAAAAATAATCAGCATTATTTTAGCCGCAATGCTCACCCTTTCCGTATTCTGTGTCAGCTCGTTTGCCGCTGATACCAAAACAGAAACGCTGATAAATCAGCTTGTTGAAACAAAATCAATAAGCATTGAATTTTCAGACGAGAGTTTTGACGGCGTTGGATTCAATCTTTCAGGCGTTAAGGCTTTGGCAAAAATCTACGAAAAAGACGACGGCAGCCGTTATGTTAAAGCAATGATATCGGGAAAGATTCAGGGAATCGACTTCAAGCTTTACATCAACGATGAAAATGTTAAAGTTTATATTCCGCTTTTAAGAATTTGCATTAATATCAGCGAGTTTGTTGATATTAAGCCTATTATCGATGAGGTGCTTTCGCAATTAGATTATTATCTTGACTTGGCGGAATCGGATTATGCGAATTATTCAAAGCTTGTGTTCGCCGGAGAAAAAGATGTTGAGGGCTACGGAACGGTTTATGTTGAAACTTTTGTTCCCGATATAAAAGCAATAGCCGAAAAAGCGGTTGCGGAAGGCAGTCTTCAACTCCCCGATGGCGTAGATCTTGAAAACATGACGGAAGAAGAAATCAAAGATTACCTTTCTTCTGCCGCCCCCGATCTTGCCGCTGCTGCAGATTCAACCATTAATTTTTATTACAGAGACGATAAGCTTGTCGGATTCAGCGGTACTGTTATTGATGAAAACGGCGCAGAAACAACCTTTGATTCCTCAAGCGAAATCAAAATCAAATCCATTTCATCCGGTGTTGATGACAAAGAATTTAAAGCTCCCTCGTTATATATTGACATAACAGGATTTGTAAAGCTTATTCTCAGATTTGTTGCCGGATAACATAATAATTATGCCGCAGTCTTTCGGGACTGCGGCTTTTTTAATTTTCTTGACTCCAGCTTCTGATTCTTGCTTTCATTTCATCTATTCCGAGAATTCCGTAAGCAAAGCCTTTTCTTATAAGCTCATCGGGTAAAAACTCGTCGTATTTTTCAAAATACGGAATTTCATTCGGATAAACAAGTTCCATCGGGTCAAGCGGCTCTTTTTCAGCTTCGGCAAGAACTCGGAAAAACTCTTCTTTATCAGCTTTCATTTTGAACTGAATAAAATAAGGTCTTGATTTATCAAGCCCCGTGATGCCGAGTCTGTCGGCGCATTTGACTTTCAAAAATCTTTCCATTGCAAGAAAAGCATATGAGCCGAGCCACGGAAACAGACACCACATGTCGCCGCCGAGACAAATCAGCGGTTCATCGGCAACGCCCGAATTCCGTGCGGTATGGCGGGCATTTTCAAGCCTTGTAACAGCGTTTTTCATAAGATACGGATAAGATTTATTCTCATGCAAAACCTGCCTCATGCGTTCAAGTACCTTTGTGTTGATATCTCCCGGACATTCGCCGAAATAAGCAGGAACTTTTCCCTTGACCTGTTCACAGTAAACAAGCCGGCGTTTGTGGTCGATTTCTTCAACAATCCAGACATGACCCGCAAGAGCGATTTTTTCACCCACGGGCGGCGGCATAACGATAGTGCCGAGCTCCTGCGAACCCCAGCGGACGGTGTATTCTTCATTTTCTTTGAAAACCGCATAAAACTTGAATGTGTTTATCTGCCTTTCACCGGCAAGACCGACTATCAGTCCGCCCTGCTCGGTTCTCTGCAAATGCTCGGTTTCAAGCAAATGACGAAGCAATAATTTGAAATCATCCTGAGAAATGCGATGAAAATAGCTGAGAGAAAGCACTCTCGATGCAAGAGCCGCAGGCGACATTTCTCCGCACGAAGCAAGCGTGCTCATCGTTTGATGATAAAGCAAGCTGTAAGGCAATCTGTCAAGCTTTGGCGGTTCAACCCAGCGTTCTTCAAGATAAAGCTGAACAAGCGCTATACCCTGCAAAAGCTTCCAGGGAACGGTGGTCGGGAGCAATGCCCGCGGTTCGGGCTGTTCCTCACGCATTACAAACCACATTTCGGGCGGCATATCCCGCCTGCCCGTGCGCCCCATACGCTGAAGAAAAGATGAAACCATGAACGGCGCATCAATCTGAAACCCTCTTTCAAGCCTGCCGATGTCTATTCCGAGCTCAAGGGTTGCGGTTGTGACGGTTGTGCAGTTCTGAGAATCATCTTTCATTACCGCTTCGGCGGTTTCCCTGAATGAAGCGGAAAGATTGCCGTGATGAATCAGAAATCTGTCAGGTTCGTTCTTCGCTTCGCAGTATTGGCGCAAAGTGGTTGTTACCGCTTCACATTCTTCCCTTGAATTAACAAAAACAAGGCACTTTTTGCCTCTCGTATGTTCAAAAATATAAGCCATACCGGGGTCGGCATTATCGGGAGCTTTATCCGTTGCGATGTCAAGCTCCGGCAGGGAATTATTCTCTTCCTTATCCTGCGAAGCCTGAGGACCGTTAATGTAAAAATGCTCCATTGAGAGCCGCCATTTTATGCCTTTTGCTTCGATTTTCGGAATTGCGGTGTTTCTTCCCGTTCCGCTTGAAAGAAACTTTCCCGTTGATTCAAGGTCGCCTATTGTTGCAGAAAGACCGATTCTGCGTGGATTAACTCCCGCAAGCTTTGACAGCCTTTCAATCAAACAAAGTGTCTGCCCTCCCCTGTCGCCACGCATCAAGGAATGAACCTCGTCAATAACAATGAAGCGTAAATCTCCGAAAAGCTTCGGGATATAAGAATGCTTATGCAAAAGCAGGGCTTCGAGAGATTCGGGAGTTATCTGGAGAATACCCGACGGATTTTTCAGCATTTTATTTTTATGAGACTGCGGAACATCACCGTGCCAATGCCAGACGGGAATATTTGCTTCGGCGCAAAGATCGTTAAGTCTCATAAACTGATCGTTAATCAGAGCTTTCAAAGGACCGATATATATAGCGCCGACGGAACGGGGCATATCTTCCGAAAAAAGAGTCAGAATCGGGAAAAACGCCGCTTCGGTCTTGCCCGATGCAGTTGAGGCAGAAAGCAGAACATTATCATCGGTATTAAATATTGCGTCAGCGGCGGCAACCTGAATTGCCCTTAGCGACTCCCAATTATTGCGGTAAATAAAATCCTGAACAAAAGGCGCATATCTGTCAAAAATATTCATCT
>JBJEQC010000059.1:15894-25166 GCA_051881555.1 Acutalibacteraceae bacterium | reverse complement strand
CCTTGCCCGTTGTGTGCCAGCGGACTGCGCCGAGAATTTCTTCATCGGCAATTAAACCGCTGATTTTAAGAAAAGCCGCTCCCGAAATCTGATGCCATACCTTGCGGTTGACCTTTTCAACCTCGCTCAGCGTTTCGCCCGCACGGCTCATATAATCGAGCTGTTCCTCTGCCGAGGCGTTTTTCATAACATCGTGCATCAGCCCCGCAAGCCTTGCCTTTTCGGCGTCTGCACCGTATTTTTCGGCAAGCAGAGCGGCGCACTCGCTGACGCATTCGCTGTGATAAAGCCTGTGAGAATCAAGCTTTTCCGTTATTATTTTTCTGAAAGACGAAAGCCCGTCGTCATAAAGCCCGTTTCTGCGGATATATTCCGCAACCGCAGGGTCAAGAAGCTCGGACTTTCCGCCTTTTGCAATCGTTCCCCTCAGCTCGGTTGAGCTTATCTCAAGCGGAGAGAGCCTGAGCAGAATTATCCGCTTTTTCTGCTCCTCGGTAAAGCCCGAAAGGTCGGGTTCATAGCCGTTTTCTCTTGAAGCGGCGCAGATGCGGGCAAGAGATAAAATTTCCTCCCAAAGATACCAGCCGGTAAAGGTTTCAAGCATGTCCGAGCCGATTATGAAATAAAGCTCGTCATTCGGATGCTGTTTTTTAAGCTCACGGAGCGTTTCAACCGTGTAGCTTCTGCTGCCACGGTCAAGCTCGATTGACGAAACCTCAAATCGGCCGTCTCGGGAAAAGGCTATGCGGCACATTTCGAGCCTTGCGTTGCCGTCGGCAAGCTTGCCGGGAAGCTTGTGGGGAGGAATGCAGGAGGGAATAATCAGAACCTTGTCCATTCCGATTTCGTCTGCCGCCGCTTTCGCAAGGCACAGATGGCCGGCATGGGGCGGGTTGAAGGTTCCGCCTAAAACACCGATTTTTATTGCAATCGCCCCTTATTTGATGTTGACTTTTTTATGCATGATATAAGAAGTTGCGAAAAACATGATAACATCAAGAATCGCAAAACTGAAAGCGGGGGTAATCTCCATGCCGAGATTGCCGTTGGCGAGGGAATAACCGTCACTGAGAATTCCGAAGCTCAGGGTGTGATCGTCGTTGAAAACCATAACGAAGTTAACAAGATCGGACATCTTGAAGGATATCCAGAGGAAAACAAGCGCCGTGATAAAGAAAATGATTATCGACGCAAAAATTGAATGCTTTTGGAGCAGTCTGATATGTGAAACGGTTATCGCAAAGTAGATTATCGAAACAAAGCTCAGAATGATGATGAAGAACATCATAACCGTATAAACGGCATAGGCGATGAGCTGAGTTGTTGAAGGAAAATCGCCGAGCATTTCCATGAGCGATTTTGCAAGTGAAATCTTTTCAACTCCGATTACCTGATCTGCGGTGTAATTCATCAGAAAAACGCTTGTGAACATAAAGACCGCATAGCTGATTATGAGCCATCCGCCGTAAACGAGAACCTTTGAGCCGAGAAGCTGATTGCTCGAAACGGGAAGTGAAAAGCTCAGGTAGCCCTGCTGGCTGTAAAGCGACTTGAAGAAATCGTAAACAACGAAAAAGAAGGTTACGAAAATCAGCAGGAAGGAAACGAGAATTGAAAGGACGATGGAAACATTTCTTACCGTCATTGCTTTGTTAATCAAAGCGGCGCTTGCAGAGCCGCTGCTCTGAATGAGAACGCAAACGCCGAAAACAGCAAACAGAACGGCGATTGCGATGTAGAAAAGACTGATTACTCTTGCGCTTGCAAGAAAATCGTTCTTAACAAGCTTGAAAAACTTGTTTTTCGGCTTAGAAGTTCCAGTCACTGCTGAACACCTCCTTGAATATGTCGTTGATTGTTTTGCCGCTTGCCGTGATGTTGGCAACGGAATCCTTAATCAGAAGCGAGCCTCTGCCGATCATGAGAATTGAATCGAATATCTCCTCAACATCCTGAATGAGGTGAGTTGACATCAGTATTGTTGAACCCTCGGGACGGTTTTTGAGAATTGTTTCAAGAATAAAATCTCTTGCCGCAGGGTCAACGCCGCCCATGGGCTCGTCGAGAATATATAATTTTGCGTTTCGGCACATGACAAGAAGAAGCTGAAGCTTTTCCTGCATACCCTTTGACATGGTTTTAGCCTTTTGCTTGTGAGGAAGCTGGAAAACATCAAGCATGTGCATGGCTTTCTCTTTGTTGAAATCGTCGTAGAAATCCGCAATGTAGTTAACTGCGTCATCAGCGGTCATCCAGCTTGCAAGATAGGTTTTTTCGGGCAGAAATGCAACCATTGATTTGCTGATTTTTCCGGGCTTGTTTCCGTCAATGAGAACCTCGCCCGAATAGTCGTTGATAAGACCCGTCAGAATTTTAATCAGAGATGTTTTGCCGCTGCCGTTAGGACCCAGCAGACCGATAATCTGACCGCCCTCAAAGCTGAACGAGACATTGTTCAGCACCTGATGGCTGCCGTAAGACTTGCTGAGATTATTAACTGAAATAATAGCAGACATTTTAACCCTCCCGGTTTTTATATTTTAATCCATAATTGGATATATTATATCACTATCTATTATAAAATAAAAGAGAATTTTTGCGTTTTTTTTGATAATAGTTAAATATTTTGTAAACAGAGATTATAAATAAACGGAAAAACCGCCCCGAATCGGCAGGATTGCCGAAACGGAGCGGAAATTTCGGTTTTACTGAGCTTCGGCAGCCTTGGAGGACTGCTCTTCCATATACTGCTTGATGACGACATTTGCTCTGCTCTGAGCTTTCTTGATTACCGAAGAATTTTCTTTTGAGGGATAGTCCGATTTAACGATTTCATCGTAGAGATTCTGATAATCTTCTTTAGCAAGCTTGGTTCTTGCCGTGAAGGGCCATTCATAGTCATCGGTATTTTCGCCGAGATAATAAATGAGATAGCAGCCTTCTTCGGTGTCAAAATATTTATAGTCGCCTTTTTTGCGGGATTCGTCGTAAATCCAATCGGTGACCTGATAATAATAGTAAGTCGAAAAAACTGCGCATTCACCCGAGGCTCCGGCATCGGAACAAAGCTTTCTGAAAGTCTGCTCGGATTTGTCGCTTTCCTCCCATTTTTGGTTGAATGCCTCTGCCTCCTCTTTTGCGTTCTGCTTGGCGTCATCGTCATAATCCGAATAATACGGTGCGTCGTAGCTGATAATCTCACGGCTTGTGCTGAGAAATGCAGGTTTTTTAATATAGACAACATAAGCATAAAACTGAGTTTCGATAACGGTTATTTCACCTGCAACCCTGTCCTCGCTGAACATCCAGTCGGCTACCTCGTCGCCGAAGACGGTTGAAATAGTTTCCTTGTCAGAATAATTACAGGAGGTTACTACCTCGGCGTTATACTCACCGCCGGGATAGTTATTGTTGGCATAGTTGATGAAGTCTTTTTCGCTTCGGATAGCATTAACCTCGGAGGCAACATAATCGCCCTCGATGGGGTAAACTCTGCCGATAATCCGGGTGTAATCATCTCTGTTTTCTTTCAGCTCTGCATCAAGCTGTTGCTGAGTATAGCTGTTTTCAAGTTTTTCATGTTTAACGCTGTAGTATTTTTCGGCGTAGGCAACCATAATTTCTTTTGCGCAGAACATATTATAGGTAAGTCCCGGTGCGTAAACATCGGCGAGCCTTTCATCGGGGGTGACGCCCCTGCTTGATGCGTAGCTCTTGATTCTTTCATAGTGGGTAATTGTTGCGGCAATTTCAATAGCAGAAAAATCAATGCCTTCTTTGAGGGCCTGGTCAAAGCCCTCAAAGGTTGCCGTCATCTGATTAATGATATTAACGGTGAATACATCTGCCCATGTCATGCTTGTGTCAGCGGGATACTTTTGCTCATCGGGGAGCTTGGAGGTGTCAAAGCCCGTTCCGTTATAGCCCTTTTCGCTGATAGCGTTGTTTACATCGTTGAGCTGAACATGAAATTCATCATAGTAATACATCTCAAATTCGGGCATGGAAACTTCTCTGTCGCCGATGGTTACTGCAACGCCGTATTTTTTGCCTGCCGCTTTGCTGTCGATTGCCGCCTGATTGAGAATTTCAACAAACTCAACGGGCATTTTTGCGCCCTTGTAATCGGCGTAGGTGTATTGGCTCTTATTTGTGTTGGGCTCTGTTACAATCGGTACGGTAGTTGCTTTTCCGCTGTCAATTTTGGGCTTGACAACAAAAATTCCCGTCAGAATTACCGCAGCGGCGAGCACGAGCGCCGCTGCCGCAATGATAATGCCCTTAACTGGTTTTTTATTCTGAGAAGCCGTTTCTTTTTTCTGAGCCTTAGCCTTGATTTTTTCTTCTTTTTGCTTGGCTTTCAGGCTTTCGGCGTTTGCCTTTGCCTTCTTGTCGGCAATTTTTTTTGCGTTGTCCGCCGCTTTCTTTTTGTTCATATCAAATGCTCTCTCCTTATCAGTTCTGCTTTCTGACAACCTTATATTCGTCGTAAGGATTATAATAAGGACACTCGTTTTCGCCGCCCTGCATGAAGCGGTAAAGCTCGTCCTCATCAAGATTTACAAGGCATTCATAGCACTCGTATTCTTCGTTATAATCGTAATATGCGCAGTTTTCGCAAATGCTTGACCCTGCCATTGCTTTGCACCTCAGTAGATAGGAATGATTATTTCTTTTTCGGTTTTTTCAACGCCGCTCATTCCGATATCTCTCAGATGAGGGCCGAAGAACAGCCCGGGAGCTCTGCCCGAGGGATAAAGCTCAAGCAGCGGAGCCATAACGAACGCACGCTCAAGCACTCTCGGATGCGGCAGAGTCAGCTCATAGCTTTCACTCTTGAATCCGTCATACAGAATCAAATCAAGGTCAATGATTCTCGGCTCGTTTTTCTTGGTTCTGATTCTGCCGAGAGCCGCCTCGATGCCGAGACATTCGCCGAGAAGAAGCGTCGGAGAAACGCTCGTTTCAACAAGCAATGCCGCATTATAAAACTTATCGCCGCTCTCGCAGTCGACAGGCTCGGTTTCGTAAACGCCGGACGCTTTGATTATTTTAACGCCCGAGAGCTTCGCGACAGCCCTGACGGCGGCATTGATATTCTCGATTCTGTTGCCGAGATTCGTTCCGATTGCAATAACCGCTTCGCTCATAAAATCAATCCTTCCTGTCCCTGAAAATCTCAACGCCGACATAATCAAAATCCGCTTTTATCGGCGCTTCGGGCTTCCTCAAAAGTATTCTGAGACTCTGAATCTTTTCAAATCTTTCAAAAAGCCCCTGTGCAACTCTTTCCGCCGCTCTTTCAAGCAGATCGTCTTTTTGCGCAGTGAAGATTTTTACGGTTTCCTTAATGATTTTTGCGTAGCTCACCGTGTCGTCAACATTGTCGCTGCGGCACGGAAGCCTTAAATCAACAACGGCGTCAATGTCAAAAATAAAATTCTGACCGTCCTCTTTTTCTTCGGGATTAACGCCGTGATATGCAAATATTTTCAGACCCCTGACAAGTATTTTATCCATTTTATTTACCCGTTTTTCTGAATATGGCGTCGGCAACTCTTGCGCCCTGAACGCCTGAAAAAACATCGTGAACTCTGATTATATCGGCTCCGCCCGCAATTGCCGCAGTATGTGCGGCAACGGTTCCCGGGTCTCTGAGTCTGCATTCCTTAACTCCGCTTGCGGCTCCGATAAATCTTTTTCTTGACCCCGCCGCAAGCAGGGCAATGCCTTTGAACTTCAGCCATTCCGTCTCACGCAGGATGTCATAATTATCCTCGTTGGTTTTGCTGAAGCCGAGGCCGACATCAAGGCAGAGCTGTTCCTTGGGCAGACCGATTTCCGCCGCAAGATTCAGAGCGTCAAGAAAGAAATTTCTGACATCCTCAACAACGCCGTTTTTGTATTCCGCAGGTTCGTTTGCTCCGCAGGGATTATGCATGACGATATAGCCCGCTCCGTATTTTTTGGCAAGGAGAGCCATTTCGCTGTTGAAAACTCCGCTGACATCGTTGATGATATCAGCCCCCTCTTTCAAAGCCGCTTCGGCGCATGAGGGATAAAACGTATCAACTGAAACTGCCGCCGTCAGCTTGCCCTTTAACGCTTCAAGCGCAGGCATAAGCCTCTCTTTTTCTTCGCTTGCGGAAAGAATCACGGCGTCGGGTCTTGTTGAGTTTGCGCCGAGGTCAATAATATCCGCTCCCTGCTCCTGCATTTCAAGAGCGTGTTCGAGAGCCGCCTCGGGATTATTGTAAAGCCCGCCGTCGGAAAAAGAATCGGGGGTGTAGTTGAGAACACCCATAACATAGGTTTTTTCTCCGAGAGGAAAGCTGAATTTTCCTGCCTTAAACATTACTGTCTGCCTCCGGTCAAAAGAGCAAGAGCTTCGGCTCTTGTTTTTGCGTTGCTTCTCATTGTGCCTCTGAGAGCCGAGGTTCTTGTCTGCGACCCCGAGGCTCTTGCGCCCCTCATGGTCATGCACAGATGCTCAGCCTCAATAACTACCGCAACGCCCATGGGTTGCATGTTTTCTTCAATAAAATCGGCAATCTGAGCCGTCAGTCTCTCCTGAAGCTGAGGTCTTTTTGCAAAGGAATCAACAATCCTTGCAAGCTTTGAAAGCCCGATAACCTTGCCGTCAGACGGGATATAGGCAATGTGAGCCTTGCCCATGAACGGAACAAGATGATGTTCGCACATCGAATAGAGCGGAATATCTCTGACGATGACCATTTCCTCGTTGCCGTTTTCGTTAAACAGCTTCAGATGTCTTTTCGGGTCATCCTCAAGCCCCGCAAATATTTCTTCATACATTCTTGCAACTCTTGACGGGGTTTCAACAAGCCCCTCTCTGTCGGGGTCCTCGCCGATTGCAATAAGAATTTCACGGATTGCCGCTTCAATTCTCGGTTTATCCATTAAGCTTGCCTGCCTTTCATTTTTACCTTGGGGAAACAATGAATGAAACGCCGTTTCTCATTTGTCTTTAAAAGTGATGTTCATTGACGGAATTTCGGTTTTTTCAGAGAGGTAAATCTCTTTATTATCTGTATTACAGTTTGTTAAATAAAGAATGTTGCTTATTCTTTGATTTTCAAACAAATCCTCATATGCCCGGTCGTAAACCTCAAAGCTGCCGAAGCATATGCTCAGAGAATTATTGCCTTTTTCAAATTCGTCCGCAAAAAGCCGGGAAAGCCTTTTTTCGTCGGTGCGGTCATAGGTTTCAAAATATTTTCCGGATTTAACATAATAATTTTCCGCCGTTGCTGTGCATTCGACACCGCCGATCAGATTGGTGTGGAATTTTGATATCAACTCGGAAGTGACATTGAAATAGTCATATATTTTTTCGTCGGTTTTTTCCGGGGTGACGGGATCGTCCCACGTGCAGTCGAGATAATAATAGTCTCCGTTGATTTTAACAACATTCCACATATGAGGCTTGTTGTCTCCGTTTTGAGAGTCCGGATCATCGCTTACAACCGAGCATTCTATACCCATTTTGTTAAGAAGAAGCTTAGTTGCTTTTGAATAGCCCTCGCACGCCGCCTCGCCGTTGACGAGTGCGCCGTAAGCGGAGGAATATACATATTCTCCCTCAACAAGCTCATAGCGGCAGTTGTCAATAATGTAATCGTGAATTTCAAGCTCTGTCTGCCACTCATCGCCGGGATTTGTCAGCGATGAAATTATCTTGTCACACACCTTGTCGAGCTTTTTCTTTTGAATTTCATATGCGCTTTTGGAAATATAATATTCGGGCATAACAACCGAACCGGTAAGCTTGCTGAACAATGTCGGCTTTCTGCCCAAAAAGAACAAATCGGGGTTATCATTAAGCAGTGCCAGATTAACTCTTTTCAGTTGATCTTCCGTCACCTGCGGAATGGTTATGCTTTCGGGGAAATCGTATATTTCCGATAAAATGGCGTTGTATGCGTGCTTTTCAATATTTGAAAGCTGATTGAAATAGACCTTGTTGGGGCTGCCGAGCTCGGTCAGCTCCTGCGGTGGCTCTTTTTCATATTTTGATTGGCTGTAATTGAGCGCATAGTTGCACAGCGCAAACGCCGCCGCACAGCCTGTCAGCGCGAAAATTACGCTCAGAAGCAGCGATATAAACTTTTTCATAGGGCTTTTCCTTTCACAAAAATCCTCTTATTTATTCCTCAATTTCAACGAACTCCTGAGGAGAATCCGCAACCCGTTTAACGGCAAAGCCGTTTTCCATCAAAGCCTTGACGCCCTCCTCCGTATGCGAAAAATCAACTATTGAAAGGTTGGTTTTGAGGGTGTTTGAAAGCTTTGAAAAAATTCCGCTTCTCTTTTCAAGATAAGACGGTTTAAAAACATAATCGAGCATTTCAAGCATTGCCGAAGCCTGAAGAGAACGCCCGTGAGAACCCTGACTTTCAAGATAACGCAGATATTTGAACAGGCTGTCGCCCTTCATATTCTGCTTGCCCCTGACAAGAATAAGCGAAAAGTCGGTTCCTTTATACTCAATCTGTTCGGGAACGGTTATATCCATTCCGCCGAAATAGTTTATCATCATTTTGAAGGTTTCGTCAGTTGAGCCGATGTAGCCGTCAACGGATATTCCCGTTGAGGCTTCAACCGCCCTGACGAGCTGATTTTCGCCCGATTTTGCAAAAATTCCGTCGAGCGTTTCGGTTTTTCCGTTGAGCGCAAAGGGTTCGCTTGTTGAAAGCGAGAGAGCCGTTGCCCGCCTTTCGGGAAGCCTGAAATTGACAAGCCATGCAAAGCGAAGCTCCTTTCCGTCGGGGTCGGCGCACCAGAAAAGATAGGTTCTTTCGCCCTCGATTTCAACCGTGCCCGAAGGAACGGTCTGAGTTTCGGTGACGGTTTCGGCGTTGCCGCCGAGAGCGCTTTTTATGTCGAAATTATACTTTTTCAGAATTGCAAGGCATGAAATCGCAAGCACGCTCAGCACGCAGATAAGCAGGGTTGCGGCAAATTTTTTCAGATCTCCGCTGCTGCTCTGCCTGCTGGTTTTAAAATTTATATTTTTTCGGTTTCTGTTAAACATAATCTTTTCACCGCTGTTTAATCAAAATCGCCGCAGTTTCTTTTTCAAGATAAAGTTCTCTGCCCGTAACGGTTTCGCCCGTCAGCGAGCTGTAGCCCTCCTCGGGCAGGATGTAGACAATTGAATGGTTATTGCGGTTTGCAACGGTCATTATGCTTTCTCCGCAGCCCCGTCTTTCATAAGCAACGCAGCCGAGAGCCGCAGAAACGGGGATAAA
>JBJEQC010000059.1:0-15794 GCA_051881555.1 Acutalibacteraceae bacterium | reverse complement strand
GCAAGCCTGCTGAGCACACGGCAGGTATCGTGAGTGCCGATATGATTCATAAGGCAGTCAACCGACGCCTTGGGATAATTTTCGCAGATTTCGGCTATTCTGTCGTTGAAGCCCTCCGCTTTTCCGCTGACGGCAAAGCTTATCAGACATTCTGCAAAGGGATAATTCATAACCGAATCAAGCTGACCGCCCTGAAGATATCTTCTGCGCTTGCCGTAGCTTATCTTGTTGGAGGCGTCCTCCCAGACCTCGCCGAGAATGAAAGCGTCGCTTTTTTCGGCTTTAACCGCCGAACGCAGAGCGTCAAGAAATTTATCGGGAAGCTCATCGGCAACATCAAGTCTCCAGCCGCTTGCGCCCGCCTTGAGCCATTTACGCAGAATGCCGTTTTCGCCCGCAATGTAGTTGATATAGCCGTCGTTTTCCTCGTTGATTTCGGGCAGGATGTCAACGCCCCACCAGCAATCGTATTCATCGGGAAAATTCTTGAATTTATACCATTCAAAATAGGGCGATTCTTCGCTGTTATATGCGCCGAGAGTTTTATATCTGTTTTCTTTGTTGAAATATTTGCTGTCTGAGCCCGTGTGGCTGAAAACGCCGTCAAGAATGATTCTGATATTCCGTTTTGCCGCCGCCTTGCAAAGCTCGGTGAAATCCTTTTTTGTGCCGAGAAGCGGGTCGGTTTTTTCGTAGTCGGCGGTGTCGTAGCGGTGGTTGGAATGAGCCTCAAAAATCGGGTTGAGATATATACATCCGACGCCGAGGGATTCAAGATAGTCAAGCTTTTGCTCAATGCCTTTGAAATCGCCGCCGAAGAAGTCGTATTTTGTTATTTTGCCGTTTTCATCGGGTTCCCACATCGGTTCGCCGCCCCAGTCGGAGCGCATAACCCTGTCGGCGGGAACGCCGTTTTTCTTTTTGCCCGAATTGCAGAAACGGTCGGGGAAAATCTGATAAATAACCGAGCCTTTTATCCAATCGGGAGTTTTGAAATCCTTTGAAAAGACCGTGAGCTGAAAGCTCGTTCCGTCGGCGGAGATTCTGCCCGTGGAGTTGTCAAATCTCGTGATAACGCTGCCGCCGCTCTTCTGGGCGATGGCGAAGTGATACCAATAAAGCCCCTGCTCCTCAAAGCTCAGAGTGACTCTCCACCACTCCTCGTCGTTATTCTCCATGCGCTCCCAGGTCATCGGATATATCTGCGACTTTCCGCTGTCGGAGTTTACGATAACGCTTGCGCCCGTGCAGCAGATGCTTCGGGGCAAAACGATTCTCAGAGTGACATTTTCGCCCTCGCAGACTGCGCCGAAAGGGCTTTTATGATAGGTCAGCCGTGAATTATAAGGTATAAAATCCATTCTGTCATTTCCTAACTTATTACTGTTTTAAAGCCTTTTAAGGCATCGGAGTCGGCGGCAATTCGGTTATTTTTATCAGAAAATCCGAGATAAAATATCCGAGACCGATTAAAAGCAGAATTCCTGCCGCAATCAGCACGGCGGAAATAATTTTTTTGCCACGAACTCTCTCCTCATAGCTCGGCCCCGTGCCGAACCGTGTTGAAAATTCGGTTATGCTCTTTCGCTGAGAGGGCTTGATTGTTTTTTCTATTTTACCTTTTTTAGGCATATCCGTCCCTCCGGTCAGCTGAAAATATTTGTGTCGGTGAAGCCTGCAAAGGCGAGCGAAAGCATTGCAACATAAAGAAACATTGCGGGAGTTCCCTTGAATACGGCGGGAATATCCTCGTTTTCGGCAATGCGCTGAGAGCCTTTGCTGATAAGAGCCGCCGCAAGCACAAAGGCAATGCCCGCTCCGAGACCCGAGCCGATGCTGCCCGCAAAGGAATAGGCGGCGTAGTTGTTGATGTGGGGTATGGCTAAAACAAGGGTGTTGAGAGCGGCGATGCCGAGCGTTCCGAGAACCTTTGTTGAAACTCTGAAAATAAATTTCATCACGGCGGCGGTGACAATATAAACGCCTGCCAGAACGGCGGCATAGACTGCCGCCCTGAGCGAATAGGGCAGAGCGGCAACCGCTTCAATCGAATCAATAACTCCGCAAAGTGCGCTTGTCGCAACCGAAAATCCCGAAATCATAACGGCAAATTTGCCGAATGTGCCGGGCTTGGTTGAAACTCTGATGGCCTCGCTCATGCCGAGACCCGAGCTTAAAACGAGATTCTGAACAAAGACCGTGTAAAGGGCGGTCATAAGCAAATCAGAAAGCATTTTCATTGCTTATCCACCCCGCTTTCGTCTGAATCCAGCCCCAGGGATTTGAAAAATTCTTCGATATCTCTCTGAGATTCCATGCGGATTTTTTCCGAACTGCTTAATTCGGGCTGAGGCTCCGGCTCCGGCTCTTTTTCGGCGGGAGTTTTCTCCGCACCGGAAGTCCAGAATTCGTCGAAAAGCTCAACCTCCTCAATCTCGCCGCTTTCTTCTGCGGGCTGAGGCTTCGGAGCGGTTTTTTTCGGCTTTTTAACAACGGGACCGCTCTCTTCAAGATATGCGGGATATTTTTCGGCAATGAACGCCTTGAGCGCAGCCGCAGTAAAGCCGAGAATAACAAGTGAGCCGAAAGGAAGAAGCATTCCTTTGAATGAAACGGGAAGGTCAAGAGAAACTCCGCCGAGCGACGAAGCGCCGAGAAGTTCTCTTAATGTTCCGACGAGAATCAGTACTATCGATGAGCCGATTCCGACGGCGGCGGCGTCATAGACCGCAAGCTTAACGCTGTTTTTGACCGAAAACTGCTCGCAGTGAACGGCGGTTACGGAATTAACGGCGATGAGCGGAATATATATTTTCATGCCGAGGCTCAGGGTAATAAGCGTTTTTGTTTCGACTATCCATAGCACGGGGCAGATGATTGCAATGCCGATAAGAAGATAGAGCGGCACTCTTATCCACCTCGGAATCTTTTTGAGCAATGCGCTTGCAAGAAAGCAGGTTATAATCAGATCGGCGCATAATACAACCGAAAGCACGGCGGCGTTCACGAGACTTGTTGACGCCGCAACCGCAGGGCAAAGCCCGACAAGCTGAACCAGAACGGGGTTGAAAATAACCGCGCCTTTTATAAACATATCTTTAAATGATACATTTTCGTTTTTCATGCTTATGCCGCCCTCCTTTCTGATTTATTCAAAATATTTCCGATAATCATTTGTTTTCCGCCCTTGACGGGGCTGAGCTTTTTTGAAGAGCCTTTTTTGATGCACGGAACGGATTTTTTGCCATTGCCGAACCGAGAACGGGCGAAATGCCGTTTGTGAGCAAAACGGCGAAGCAGACCGTTTCTTCATAAACTCCGATATAGCGCATTATCATGCAGAAAATTCCGCAGAGTGCGCCCGATATTATTTTGTATACTCCTCCGCCGGGCTGTGTTGAATAATCTGTCAGCAGAAATACCGCCGCAAAAAGCAGAGAACCCGATGAAAGCTCCAGCACGGCGCTTGTGAGCGGCGAAGCGTTGATTCTCGGGAAAATCACGGAGAAAACCGCACAGGCGGCGATGAAGCCCGCCGTTGAGAGCAGAGCGTTACGCCTGCACACAAAGAGATAGGCACAGCAGCCGAGCATGAGGATTCCGCAACCCGTGCCCATCGGACCCGCAACATTTCCGCTCAGAATATCAAATGTATTCAGAGCATTAAGATGAACGGAATTTCCGTTTGCCAGAAGAGCGCCGAGAGAGCGGGCGCCGAGCAGTTTTCCGCTTGAATTATAAGAAAAGTCAAACACCAGCTCCTTGAAGCATACGCTTGCGAATGCGAAGCCTGCCGCCGCAGGCACAAAAGGAGCTTTCAGCGAACCGCCGAACGGTATTTTTGCCGCCAGAACGGCAAACGCCGCCGCCGAAGCAGGAATATAGAGCGGGATTCCCGCGGGCATCATCAGAGCGATTGCCGCCCCGATAAATATATTGCTCAAATCTTTCAGCAAAAATTTTCTTCCGAGAGCGAGGCACGCAAGCAGGTCGCAAAGCTCCGCAGTTAAAACGCTCACGGCGATAACAAGCAGTGCCCTTGCTCCGTAATAACGCCACGCAACGATGCACGGAGCGGCAAGCATGATAAGATAATCGCCGTAAATCTGCGAAACTTTGACTCTTTTTTGACTGTCGGCTTTAACCGCCAAGGCTCTCACCTCTTAAAATTCCAATATTTAATCATTGCAACCTTGCCCCGAAAATCATATTATAGAGTATAAGGAATACACTTTCAGGAGGCGCAATATGAAGATAAATTCTCCCGCTGATGACAGAATTATTGTTGATCTGACAGGTCAGGATATGCAGGAGCTTGATATTACATATGAAGCTATGGATTATTCGACCATTGAAACCCGCAGGTTTATCTGGACGGTTCTGGATCAGGCGGGCAAAGCGCTCGGCAGGGAGCTTGACCCCTCACGCCGCATGATAATCGAAGCCGTGCCGAAAGCAGGCGGCGGCTGTGTTCTCAACTTCACCATGCTTGACGGCAGAAGGTCGGGAATAACTCAGAAACAGATTCTTAAAAAGCAGAGCGAAAGCTTTATCTGCGAATTTGACAGCCTTGACGCTCTTTACCGAGCCGCACGGGGGCTTTCATCTCTTGAAGCCATGCCCGAGAGCAGTCTTTATAAAAACGGCGAAAAATTCCGGCTTTTTGTTGCAAAATCGGGAGATGTCCGCTTTTTGAAGCAATATTTTTCCGAGTTCGGCAGTGTTGAGGACTGCGGCAAGCTCAGCGGAGCTTTTGCGGCTGAGCATTGGAAAACTCTCATCGGGCAGAATGCGCTTGAAGAATTAAACCGCTGAATATGCCTTTTCCGCAAGCGAACGCAGGTCGGCAATCGCCTTTGCCGCATCGGGTGCGCCGAAAACCGCACTGCCTGCAACGAAAACATTCGCTCCCGATTCTGCGGCGGTTTCAACCGTTTTTTCATTGATTCCGCCGTCAACCTGAATATCAACCGAAAGACCTCTGCGCTGAATTTCACGGCGCAGGGTTTTTATTTTATCCATGGTTTCTGCCATGAACGACTGACCTCCGAAGCCCGGCTCAACCGTCATGACAAGCACCATCGAGAGCTTATCGAGAAACGGAAAAACTTCTTCAACGGGGGTGGCGGGCTTAACGCTGATGCCCGCTTTACAGCCGCAGGCAAGGATTTTATCAACCGTTTCCCCTGCGGGCGAGGAGCTTTCAACATGAAAAGTGATAATATCCGCTCCCGCTTTTTTGAAATCATCAATATATTTCAGAGGGTCGTCTATCATAAGGTGAACATCGAAAACAAGCTCCGTTTTGTTACGGATACTCTTGATTATCGGCGCTCCGAAGGTGATGTTCGGAACAAAGCGGCCGTCCATGACATCAAGGTGAAGATAGTCCGCTCCGCACTTTTCCATTCTTGCCGCTTCCGAGCCAAGAGCGGAAAAATCACTTGCGAGAACCGACGGTGAAATTTTAATCATGTTACACTCACCCACAGTAATATATAATAACATATTATAACAGTTTTCACCGCCGAGGTCAACATTTAACTGATATGTTCACACATTCTTAAAACGAATTGAGAATTTGTAATAAAAATGAAATTATTTATCCGTTTTTTTGAAACAAGGCAGTGCGATAATGAAATCACGGAAAAATCTTAACTCAAGCTTTACGCTTTCCTTAACTTATTTCTTAATCATCGGGTTATACAATGCGAATCAAAGAAAGGGGAAATCTTATGAATATACTTGTAACCTTGAATTCGGGCTATGTTTATCCGCTGACGGTAATGCTCCGTTCACTCATGCGGACAAATCCCGGGGAGAATTTCACCGTCTATGTTGCCCATTCCTCGCTGACGGCGGAGGATTTTGCGAAAATCCGTTCAAGTGTTGATATCGGCAGATGCAGAATAGTCGGCATTGCGGTTGATAACCGCCTTTTTGCCGACGCATCGTGCAAAAGCAGGCTTTCAAAAGAAACATATTACAGGCTCTACGCCGCCGAGTTCCTGCCCGAAAGCGTTGACAGGATTCTCTATCTTGACCCCGATATCATCATCAACGGCAGACTCCGCAGGCTTTATGACATTGATTTCGGCACCCGTCTTTTTGCCGCCGCAGGTCATAACAGCAGACTTCTCAACAGCCTTAACCGCCGCCGTCTCGGAATGCCCGAGCACAGCGTTTACACCAACAGCGGCGTTATAATGATGAATATTTCGCTTCTCAGACGGGAGAAAAGCGCAAAAATGCTGATGAAGTATATTGCCGAAAACAACAAAAAGCTTCTGCTTGAGGATCAGGATGTGTTCAACGCTCTTTACAGCGGCAGAAAAATCATTCTCGACCCCGAGATTTTCAACATGGACGAACTGACCTTCCGCCGCCTTGAGAGAAGAACGGGCAGAGAGGAAGCCCGCAGCTTTGTTAAAAACAATACCGTTATCATTCATTATAACGGAAAGGAAAAGCCGTGGAATGCAGAATACAAAGGCAAACTCGGCGGATTTTTCCGAAAATTTGAAGCGGAGAGGAATAACATATGCGAATTTCGGCAAAATGCAGTCTGAACAAACAGCAAAAGGTTTCGCTTGCCTGCGCCGCCGTTTCGGTAATCCTGTTTTCCCTGCTGTTTGTGGTTTTCGGCTCAAGAATGCTCGAAATGCTCAGAGAGCCGAAGCTGCTGACCGAATATATTGACGGCTTCGGGGCTTATTCTCAGCTTGTTTTTATAGCCGTGCGGACTCTCCAGACGGTTGTCAAGGTCATTCCCGGCGAACCCGTTGAAATTGCGGCGGGGCTTGCGTTCGGAACCTTCGGCGGGCTTGCGCTCTGCCTTGCGGGAACGGCAGTCGGCTCGGCGATTATAGTTTTGCTCACGAGAACCCTCGGCATGAAATTCGTAACGCTTTTCGTTTCCGAGGAAAAGCTCCGCTCCTGCGCCCTGCTCAAAAGCTCGGACAGGCTGTATCTCCTGCTGTTTTTCTTCTATCTTATCCCGGGAACGCCCAAGGATATATTCACCTATGCCGCCGCCCTGACGGATATAAAGCTTTGGAAATTCTTTGTTATCACGGGCATTGCAAGAATCCCGTCAATCATAACCTCAACCATGTGCGGGGCGTCGCTCTGCCAAAAAAATTATCTTGCCGCCGCAGTCATTTACGGCGTTACGCTGCTGATGAGCGTTGCGGGAATGCTTGTTTACCGCAAAATCAAGGCATGAAAAAAGAGTGTATGGATTGCTCCGTACACTCTTTTTTCAAGAAAGGAAATTTTTATGATATTATGTTATTGAAGCACAGGCGAATTGTCCTTAACTGTAAGAATTGCCATTGTGATTGAAAGAGTTGCTACTATTGCCGTGAATACTGCCATCTTTTTGTCCCTCCCGTTATTTTGTCCCTTCATTAAATAAGTGTTGATAAAATCTGCTTTTGTTGCATTGAAGAAAAGATTTTTTACTGAATAACGGGAGTATTGTCCTTAACCATAAGAACGGTTGTTGCGATTGAAAGAGTTGCTACGATTGCTGCGAATACTGCCATTTTTGTTCCCTCCGTTTTTTCTTGAACGCTTTTGCGTTCCTCATCATGGCTACATTATATCACCCGAATTTCTAAGAAAAAAGAGGGTAAGTGTCTAAGAAAATATTAAGAAACGCAAATGTTATCTTAATAATTCGCAGATGTTATTCTTTGATTCCGTAAAAATGGATAACATTCATATCTTCTTCCATATCCAATCCGTGAGAGCCGCAGCCGCCGTCGATTTCGTGGCAGCCGTGGTCGGGGCAGAAGCCGTAGAAAACGCTGTGATTCTTCCATGCGGAGTTGATTTTTTCAACAAGCTGAGTATAGAAATCAACATTCATCTTCAGAGCGTCAAGGGCTTCGGCGTTTTCGGGGCCGACACGGTGCATCGTTCCGTCATAATTGCCGTTATAAATAACGATAAGGTCAAAGCGATCCTCGTCTATCAGCTCAAGAGCCTTTGCGTTGACCTCCTCGGGGGTTTCATAGATGAAATATTCCATATCTCTTTCAAGGAATATTTTAGAAATGCTGTCTCCGCTTGTTGAAACGATGACGGGCTTTTTGCCCGCTCTGATATAATAATCAAAAATTGTGTCGGTTTTCAGCACGGGCTTTTCGTAGCGTCTGATGCCGTGAACCTCGGGCATAACGCCCGTATACATTGAAGCGAAGCAGACGGGAGTAACGCTCGGCATGACCGAAAGGATCGGCAGAGCGATATCCGAAGCGAGACAAGCTTTTGTGAACATTTCGGTGTATTTCTGATAAATCCAGAGGCCGACGGCGTCGGGATTGTAAAGCACCGCTCTGTCAACGGGCTTTCCGCCGAGCTTCTTTTCGGCGAGAGCCGTGATAACAGGGTTGGGAGAGGCAACGGCTTCGGGAACCTCTATTCCCGCAAGCTTCAGCACGGAAGCGTTGACTGAGGTCAAGCAAATTGAACTGTTAAGGTCTGCCATAATTTTTATCCTCCTTATTGAATAAAACCGCTGCGGAAAACCACAGCGGTTTAACTCATAAACTGTTAATTAATCAGTTATTGTCTCTTCTCTGTCTGCCGCCTCTTTCGCCTCTGAAGTCCCTTCTCGGGGCGGGTCTTCTCGGAGCGTCTGAAACGGTGTTTTCGGGAACAAGACCTTCAACCTCGATAAGAGCCTCACGGCGGGAGAAGTTGAGTCTGCCCTGGTCATCCTTGGGAAGAACCTTAACGATAACCTCGTCGCCGACGTTGACGACATCCTCTACCTTTTCGGTTCTCTTGACATCGAGCTGGCTGATGTGAACCATGCCCTCCTTGCCGGGAGCGATCTCAACGAATGCGCCGAAGCTCATCAGGCGGGTAACAACGCCCTTGTAGATTGCGCCGACCTCGGGGTCATTGGCAATGGTCTCGATGATTGAAATTGCTCTGCGTGCATCGTCGATATCGGTTGAGGAAACAAAGATGTTGCCGTCCTCCTGAACATCGATCTTGCAGTTGCACTCGGCGCAGATCTTCTGAATAACCTTGCCCTGCTTGCCGATAACATCGCCGATCTTTTCGGGGTCAATCTTGGTTGTGAGCATCTTGGGAGCCCATTTTGAAAGCTCCTTGCGGGGCTCTGCGATAACGGGAGCCATGATTTCATCAAGAATATAGCAACGAGCCTTGTAGGTCTTGTCAAGAGCTTCTCTGATGATGGCGGGGGTAAGACCGTGAACCTTAAGGTCCATCTGAATTGAGGTAATGCCCTTCTTTGTGCCTGCAACCTTGAAGTCCATGTCGCCGAAGAAGTCCTCAAGACCCTGGATATCAACCATGGTCATGAATCTGTCGCCCTCTGTGACAAGGCCGCAGGAAATGCCTGCAACGGGAGCCTTGATGGGAACGCCCGCAGCCATGAGCGAAAGGGTTGAGCCGCAGACCGAGCCCTGTGAGGTTGAACCGTTTGATGAAAGAACCTCGGATACAACTCTGATGGTGTAGGGGAATTCCTCAACCGAGGGAAGAACGGGGATAAGCGAACGCTCTGCAAGAGCGCCGTGGCCGATTTCACGCCTGCCGGGGCCTCTGCTGGGCTTGGTTTCACCAACTGAATATGAGGGGAAGTTATAATGATGCATATAACGCTTGGAATCTTCTTCATCAAGGCCGTCAAGCATCTGAGCGTCGCTCATGGGGCCGAGGGTGGTTACCGAAAGAACCTGAGTCTGACCTCTGGTGAACATGCCGGAGCCGTGAACTCTGTCAAGCAGGTCAATTTCTGCATTCAGAGGACGGATTTCGTTGATTCCTCTGCCGTCAACACGCTTGCCGTCGTCAAGAAGCCAGCGGCGGACAACATATTTCTGAACCTTATAGAGACATTCCTCGATTTTAACCTCCATTTCGGGGTAAATCTCGTCGAATTTCTCGTGAACCTTTTCGTAAACGGGCTTCAGGCGCTCGTCACGGATTCTCTTGTCGTCTGTATCGAGAGCGGCACGGATATCCTCGATGGCGAAATCCTTGATAGCCTCGTACATTTCGGGGTCGGGATCGTTTGAGGGGAAGTCAACCTTCTCCTTGCCGCATTCTTCCTTAATCTTATTGATGAACTCAACGATTTTCTGATTCTCTTTGTGAGCGAACATGATGCCGTCATACATATCGTCGTTGGAAACTTCGTTTGCGCCTGCTTCAATCATGGCAACAAGGTCGCTTGTTGAAGCAACGGTAACATACATATCGCTCTTTGCTCTCTGCTCTGCGGTGGGGTTAATGACATATTCGCCGTCAACAAGGCCGACAACAACGCCTGAAATCGGGCCGTCCCAGGGAATCTCGGAAATTGAGATTGCGATTGAAACGCCGAGCATGGCGGTAATTTCGGGCTGGCAGTCGGGGTCAACCGACATAACGGTTGCAACAACGCCGACATCGTTTCTCATATCCTTGGGGAACAGGGGTCTTATCGGTCTGTCGATAACACGTGAAGCGAGGGTTGCCTTTTCGCTTGCCTTGCCTTCACGGCGCTGGAATGAGCCGGGGATTCTGCCGACGGAATAGAGTTTTTCCTCATAGTCAACCGAAAGAGGGAAGAAATCAACGCCCTCTCTGGGCTTTGCCGCCATGGTTGCGGTGCACAGTACGTTGGTTTCGCCGTAGCGGACAAGGCAGGAGCCGCCCGCAAGCTGAGCCATCTTGCCGACTTCAACAACGAACGGTCTGCCGGCAATTTCGGTTTCGTACTTCTTGAAAGCTTCAAAAAACATTACTTTATACCTCTCTGTAAATTTTATTTCTACAGGCGGCACGGTTTAGCAATAAATCCAATTTCCGTTAAAGTGATGGGAGTTGAACACAATATGCCGAAAATTTGATATTACGGCGTATTTTCACTTTTTCACCGTTGTCGGGCGTCAAAGCACGGAAACTCGATTCACTGCTAAAGCCGCAATCAGCCGCCTGAAAGATTCACAATCAAACATAACAAAGCAGGCGGGAGCGATTGCCCTGCCTGCTTTATTTCGCAAATTATTTACGGATACCGAGTCTTGAAATGATTGAACGGTAACGCTCAATGTCAACCTTCTGAAGGTAAGCAAGAAGGTTTCTTCTGTGACCGACCATCATAAGCAGACCTCTGCGTGAATGGTGATCTTTCTTGTGAACTTTAAGATGCTCGGTGAGGTCGTTGATTCTCTTTGTGAGAACAGCGATCTGAACTTCGGGAGAACCTGTGTCGCCCTCATGGATTGCGTATTCCTGCATAATTGCAGTTTTTTCTGCTTGTGTCATTTGGTTTCACCTCATTAAAATATTTGCCTCAGCCCCCAGAGAACGGCAGGTGAATTACCCCGAAAAGGGTTTACTCCGCAGTCCGAGAAGCGGGCATGTGCAAAAAGGATTATATCATAAAGTATTTTTGTTGTAAAGACTTTTTTTAAATTTTTATTCCGCCTTTATTTTATGCCCAAAAAATTTTTTCGGCATAGAATGAAGAATGGGAGCATATGCTCCCGAAAAACAAGGCGGCTGCCGTCGAAGGTGGCAATTCTGTTGCCCGTGGGGAGCCGGGGACATTTGGCGGCCGCCATAATCATAGATGCGGCTGTTAAAAATAACGGAACGGCAAAATTCCGCAATTTTCTACGCACGGTCTGCACGGAAAAAAACCGTACAGACCGTGTTTTTTCAGCTTATAACCGTTGTCTGAGAGGCTTCGGGAGCGGTTTCGGGGGCGGTTTCGCCGCTGCCGACCTTGTTCAGAGCCTTGAGCGGGTCAACATTTTCGCCGTCAATCAGAATTTCAAGGTGAAGATGATCCTCGTCGCTTATTTCAACGGGGATATGACCGAGCGTGCCGATTTTATCGTATTTTTTGACCTCGCTGCCCTCGGGCAGACAGCTTCCGCTTTTCATTCCGCAGTATCTTGCCGTCATTCCGTTGCCGTGGTCGATTTCAACAACCGTTCCCCAGAAGCTGTCGTCATAGACCTTTGTTACCGTTCCGTCCGCAACGGCGCAGACATCATTGCCTGCGCTTCCGCCGAAGTCAACCCCGTTATGAACCCGCCAGTCGCCCATGGTTTTTGACTTCACCATTTCTCCGTTGCTGTAGTCTTTAATAATATCGGTACCCATGGGCAGGGCAAAATTGCCCGAAAACGGCTTGTTGCTCTCGATTTTTTCGGTTGTTGTCAGCTCTCGGTCGTCCGCAATTCCGCTGATGCCGATGTTGGCTTCATCGGTCAGAGGAACGGTATAGTATTCGCTCTGAGGGGCGGCGGTTATTCGGCGGAAGGTTTCTTCGGAGGTGTCCGTAACCGTTCTTTGCCTCAGACCGACAGCCGAACCGACTGCAACCGCAATCAGGCAAACGGAAAGAGCAAGATAGATATTGGGATATTTTTTCAGCATTTTTTTCAACTTCAAAACCTCTTTCATTCGGCAGACATCGTCAGACCCTGCCTCAGATATATTTTCGAGGTTATTTTTGGCTCTTGAAGCCGCCATTATTCTTTCGGCGCCTTTAAAATGAAAATTTCGGCGGAGTTTTCGGGAAATTTACGGATTTTTTTGAAAATATCTCTTGATACTTGCGCCGAATTCTGTAATAATAATAGAGTATAATTAAAAATACCTATTAGGAGTGCATGGCTTTGGATAATAACAAAAAACTTGCGGAGCTGCTTTTCCCCGGAGTGGACAGGACCCCCGAGGATTTTGAGGCTGTCTACCCCCCGAGAGAGCTTCCCGAGGGCGCAAGGGTAACAAGATTTGCTCCGTCGCCGACGGGTTATCTGCATATCGGCGGACTTTTCGGTGCGCTTGTTGATGTGCTGACCGCTCAGTCAACGGGCGGCGTCGCCTATCTTCGCATTGAAGATACCGACAAAAAAAGAGAGATTGAGGACGGAGTTTCGGCGATTATCAACGGCTTTGACTATTTCGGAGTTCAGTTTGACGAGGGCGTTACGGGCTTCGGAACGGAAAAGGGAGCTTACGGCCCCTACACTCAGAGCCACAGAGCGGAAATATACCATGCCGTTGCAAAAAGACTTGTTGAAAAAGGGCTTGCATATCCCTGCTTCTGCACCTCGGACGAGCTTTCACAGCTCCGTGACCGTCAGGAGAGCGAGGGCGCATTAATCAGAGGCTATTTCGGCAAATGGGCAAAATGCCGCAATCTGAGCCTTGAAGAAATCGAAAAGAATCTTGCCGAGGGCAAGCCGTGGGTGCTTCGCCTGCGCTCCTCGGGAAGTGAAGATAAAAGAATCGTTTTTGATGATGTTATCAGAGGCAAAATCGAGATGCCCGAAAACATAATCGATGAGGTTTTGCTTAAATCGGACGGTATTCCGACCTATCATTTTGCTCACGCCTGCGACGACCATTATATGAGAACGACCCATGTTATCAGAGCCGAGGAATGGATTTCTTCCGTTCCCAAGCATATTGAGCTGTTCAGAGCCTGCGGCTTTAAGCTCCCGAAATACGCTCACACTCCGCAGGTGCTCAAAACCGACGAGGAGACGGGCGACAAGCGCAAGCTTTCAAAGCGCAAGGACCCCGAAGCGGCGGTCAGCTATTTCGTTGAGAGCGGCTTCCCCAAGGAGAGCGTGCTTGAATATCTGCTCACGCTGATTAACTCAACCTTTGAGGATTGGCGCAGAGCGAATCCGAAAGAGGATATTTCAAAATTCCCGTTCAACCTTAAAAAGATGAGCTCGAGCGGCTGTCTTTTTGACCTTGTGAAGCTCAACGATGTCAGCAAAAATGTTATTTCGCTCATGAGCGCAGAGCAGGTTTACGGTAATATCGTCGAGTGGGCAAAGGTCTATGACCCCGAGTTTTATGAGATTTTCACCGCCGACCCTGAATTTTCGACCGAGGCGGTCAATATCGACAGAGAGAATCCCAAGCCCCGCAAGGATATTGCGAAGTGGAGCGAGGTCAAGGAATATTTTTCATATCTCTATAATCCGCTTTACACTCCCGATTATTCTTTGCCCGAAAATATTTCAAAAGCGGACGCCGCCGAGATTGCGGAAAAATACAGCGGCGTATTTTCGCTTGACGACGACAAGGACGGGTGGTTCGCAAAAATCAAGGAGATGTGCGAGCCTTTGGGCTTCACGCCGAATGTCAAGGAATACAAGAAAAATCCCGACGGCTTCAAGGGTCATGTCGGCGATGTTTCAACCGTTATCAGAATCGCCCTGACCTCAAGGCGCAACACCCCCGACCTTTATTCAATCATGAAGCTCCTCGGAGCGGATGAAATAAAATCAAGGCTTGCTCAGGCAATTGAGAGCTGGAAATAAACCGAAAGGATGTATTTTTTGATGGATGAAATAAACACAAGCTCAAATTTTATTTATGACTTTATTGATGAAGACCTTGCGAACGGAGTCAACACGAGAGTTCAGACCCGTTTCCCGCCCGAGCCGAACGGCTATCTTCATATCGGCCACGCAAAGGCTATCTGCATCGACTTCAGCACGGCTGAGAAGTACGGCGGAGTGTGCAACCTGCGACTTGACGACACCAACCCCTCAAAAGAGGATGTTGAATATGTTGACGCAATCAAAGAGGATATCGAGTGGCTCGGCTATAAGTGGAACAAGGTGCTTTATGCTTCAAGCTATTTTGATTTTATCTATGAATGCGCAATAAAGCTCATCAAAAAGGGTAAGGCTTATGTCTGCGACCTCTCGGCTGATGAAATCAGAGAATACAGAGGAACGCTCACCGAGCCGGGCAAAAACAGCCCCTACCGTGACCGTTCGATTGAAGAAAATCTTGACCTTTTTGCAAGAATGACTGCGGGAGAATTTCCCGACGGTTCAAAGACCCTCAGAGCAAAAATCGACATGGCTTCGCCCAACATCAACATGCGTGACCCCGTAATCTACAGAATCGCTCATGTTCATCATCATCAGACGGGTGATAAATGGTGCGTTTACCCCATGTATGACTTTGCGCATCCTCTCTCGGACGCAAAGGAGCAGGTAACCTATTCGCTCTGTTCGCTTGAATTTGAAAATCACAGACCCCTCTATGACTGGTTCATCAAGGAAATCGGCTTTGACGAGCCGCCCAGACAGATTGAGTTTGCCCGCCTTAACATCAACTACTGTGTAACGAGCAAGCGCAAGTGCCTTGAAATGGTTGAAAAGGGCGTTGTTGACGGCTGGGACGACCCGAGAATGGTTACCCTCTGCGGCATGAGAAGAAGAGGCTATCCTGCGGCGGCGATTCGTGAATTTATCAACCGTATCGGCGTTTCAAAGGCTTACAGCGTTGTTGACTACGGCCTGCTTGAAGCCTGCGTCAGAGACAATCTCAACGCAAACGCTCCGAGAGCAATGGCGGTTCTTCGCCCGCTCAAGGTTATCATCGATAACTATCCCGAGGGTCAGAGCGAAGCCATCGAGGTTGAAATCAACCCCGACGACCTTAAGGTTGACACTTACAGAGCAAGCGGTGCAGGCGGTCAGAAGGTTAATAAAACCTCGTCCGCGGTGCGCATAACGCATCTGCCCACGGGCATAGTTGTTGCCTGCCAGGTTGAAAGAAGCCAGCACCAAAACAGAGAGGTCGCAATGAGAATGCTCAAATCAAAGCTCATTGAGATTAAAGAGAGAGAGCATCTTGATAAAATTGAGGATATCAAGGGCGACCAGAAAGAAATCGGCTGGGGCAGTCAGATCCGTTCTTATGTCTTTATGCCCTACACTCTTGTTAAAGACCACAGAACGGGCTTTGAGTCGGGCAACATCAACGCCGTTATG
>JBJEQC010000058.1:0-5944 GCA_051881555.1 Acutalibacteraceae bacterium | reverse complement strand
TCCGAAAATTCCGACGCATGAGCCGAACCGCCGAAAGCCTTTATTTCATCCTTTATCCAGCAGCTTCCGCCGCCGAGAACGCCGTCGCTGACCATAACGAGCGTGTCGCCGCCGTGAAGCTTCAGGCTGTATCGGCTGAAGCTGACTTTGCTGAGGATTCCGAGCGGAGTTGAAGATATTTCAACCGTTTTGACCTTGCCCGATGCCGTGTAAAACGACGGAGCGGCTCCCGCTTTGAGAATAACCGTACTGCCGTCAAAAAGGTCGATTTCGGCAACATCAAGGGTCGAGAGCGACTCGTCCTCCGATTTGACCGAAAGGGCAGAATTTGTAATGCTCAGAGCGGTGTCGAGGCTCAGACCCGCTCTGATAAGCCGTGAGAAAAGCTCAACCGTCATGGTTGAATCGATTGCCGCCCTGCCGCCCGTGCCCATGCCGTCGCTGAGAATGATATATGATTTTGATTCCGTCTGAAAGCATTCAAAATAATCGCCGCAGAGCCGCTGATTTCCGCAGCTTGCCGCCGCAGAACCGAGCCTTATTTTAAACAGTTCTTTTCTGAGAAACAAAAGCTCCTTGCCGTCCTTGTGTTCCCTGATTTTAGGAGGAAGAAGCTGAACCTCAAGCTCTGCGGAGACGGTGGAGGTCAGCTGAGAAAGGCTCGTTGACGGCGGAATATCCTCAACGATGCAGCTGAGCCTCAGCGCACCCGAAAGCGGTTGAACACAGCTTACCGATAATACATTAAAACCCTGCTCCGAAAGCACCCTCAGGGCGCTTTTTTCTTTTCCGAAAAGCGTCTGCGCTCCGTTGCCGAGTTCCTCCGACAGCTCGCTGAGCAGGGAGGACATCCAATCGAACTGACCGCAGGCAAGCTCTCTGTTCCTTGCGGAATTTGCCTGCAATGCGCTCACGGCGCTTCGGCTCGCATAAACCCGATTGAAGCATTCCGCAATTTTCGGAACGCTCGGGCATTTTGAATTGAAATTGACCGAAAAATCCTCCGCCGTTATTCGCTCTCCGCCGCTCAGTTTTTCAAGAATATTTGAAAACTCGCCTTGCTCGGGACAAAGCGAATCCTTCAAAGGGCAGCCCGAGCAAATTCTTTCCCTGACCCTCATGCAGATTATCGTGTCGTTTGCCGGGGAGAGCGCCTCAATACCTTTTGAAACCGAGGCAACGCACTCCGAAACCGAGCCGATTGCCTTTGAAGCTTCAAGCAGGCGTGTGCCTGCGGAGCAGAACTCGGATTCAATCCTTTTTATTTTCGGATTGAGGATATTACTGCGGATAACGGCAAGATGCCTGCCCGGAATTGCCGCAAAAATGAAAGCCGCCGCCGCAGCCTCGGCGAAAACCGAGATTCCCTCTCTTGATCCGTCAATCAGAGCCGCCGCTCCTGCGGTCAGAGAAAAGGCAAGCGCACAGGCAATCTGACCGAATTTTGAAAAGATCCCCGAAATCATGCCGCAAAGGCTGTAGCAGATGCTCAGCGCAACGCTTGTCCCTGAAACCGCAATGCTGCAACCGATTGCAATTCCCGCAATGCTTCCGCCCGAGCGGCTGAAAAGATAAGCGGCTGTTATAATAACAAAACAGCCGAAAAATCTTGCGGGTCTGAAGCCCATAATGCTCAGCTCCGACGCTCCGAGCAGGAGAGAGCAGAGGCTTGTAATGATGCAGACGAGGCTGTGATTGTCGAGCAGATAAGGATTGCGCCTTTTTTCAATGACTTCTGCCGTTCCCGAATAGAAAGTGACCGACGAAGCGCAAAGCAGGCTTGAACAGACCGCAAGAATGAAGCCGTTAAGAGTCGGAGCTTCCGAAAACATGACCGCAACCGAGCTTGCAAGGCAGAAAGCGAAAACGCAGACCGAAAGAATCATTCTGCGCTTTTTCTTTATGCCGAGATGTTCAAGAATCAGCACGACCCCCGCTGTTCCCGCAAGCGGAATAACCGCATTTATCATGTCCGCTCCGCTCAGGCGCAGGATGGCTCCTGCAACCCCGCCCGCAGACACAAAAGCAAGCTCAGCGCCCGTGCAAGCCGCCGCAAGCCCAACGCAAAGCGGAGCTTTCAGCGACAGCAGACCCGCACCCGACAGAATGAAGCTTGCAACGAAATACAGCGCACAGGTTAAAATTTTAATTCCTTTATCCCAGATTATATCCGAAAAATCTCTGCTTTGAACCGTGCTTGAATGCTCCATGTTTTCAAAATCCTTTCATTTTATTGGGAGAAAATGGCAACCGATTTTATTTTACACGGCATAATTGGAAAAACATGTCAATTATTAGCTCCGATTTGCAAAAAAGTTGAATATTTTTTTGTAAATATTAAAAATATGCTGTATGTTTTCTGCATTTTATGATATAATAAATCAAATATGCGGCGATGCCGTAACTCTAAACGGAAGTGAGCTTGATTTTATGGAAACACAGAACGAGCCCCGGCAGGGATTGATAATCGGCAGGAATGCCGTTGCCGAGGCACTCAAAAGCGGCAGGGCGATTGACAGCCTGCTTGTCGCAAAGGGCGAAATCGGCGGTTCGGTCGGCAAAATCATTGCTCAATGCCGTGAAAGAGGCATTGTCGTTAAGGAGACCGACAGCAGAAAGCTTGACAAGCTTTGCTCAGGGGAAAATCACCAGGGAGTTGCCGCATGGGCGGCGGTGCATGAGTATTCCACGGTTGAGGATATTCTCGAAAAAGCAAAAAGTAAAAACGAAGCTCCCTTTGTGATAATCTGCGATGAAATTGAAGATCCGCACAATCTCGGCGCAATCATCAGAACCGCCGATGCCTGCGGAGCTCACGGAATCATAATCCCCAAAAGGCGTGGAGTTGCGCTGACCTATGCGGTCGGCAAAACCTCGGCGGGAGCGGTTGAATATGTTCCCGTTGCGAGAGTATCCAATCTGCCGTCAACAATTGATGAGCTGAAGAAAAAAGGCTTCTGGATTTACGGAGCAGATATGGACGGCAAGCGCTGGGATGAGCAGGATTATTCAGGCTCGGTCGCTCTTGTCATCGGCTCTGAGGGCAGGGGAATCAGCCGTCTCGTGAAAGAAAAATGCGACTTTATCGTGTCACTCCCGATGAAAGGCAGCGTTAATTCGCTCAATGCGTCGGTTGCGGCGGGAATTTTAATGTATGAAATTGCTAAACATAGGTAGGTGAATGCTTTGAACGAAAATATAAACAAAAATTCCGACAGAGAAATAGACGAAATTCTTGCAGAAGTTAAAAAATCAAAGCAGAATACTGAACAGGAGGCTTCGGAGCCTTCAAAAACATGGTCGCTTGACGATATCGACAGGCTGATTGCCGAGGAAAACGGCGAGGAATATGTTCCGAAATCAACAAAACCGCTGACTCCCGCCGAGGATTTTGAAAGAATACTCAGCCGTGAGTTTGACACGGGAATGTTCACGGTCAAGCCCATGGCAAAGCAGGCAGAGCCTAAAGAAGAAATGCAGGATATTTCTTCTTCGTCCTCCGACGCCGAGGTTGAGGGTCAGGAATCATTCTTTGACCCGTCGCAGGAAGAATTTGACGAGTCGATGTTTGAGCTTGAAACGGTTATTGTTCCCGAGGATATCCCCGAGCCTTCGTCGCTGAGATTTGCATGGCAGGAGCCCGAAAAGCCTGCCGCTCCCAAGAAAGAGCCTGCAAAATTAAATAATTTCTTTGATGAAGAAACTGCGGCGGCGGAGTTCTTTGCGAAAAAGCAGAGCGAACCGTCAAAAGAGGAACATATAAAAGAAACAGATTACAGAACCCGTTTCTTTGAAACCCTGAAGCTTGATAATACCGCCGAAATCGAGCCTGTCAGCGACGGAGGAATTGTTGAAACTCCGGGCTTTGTCGTTAAAAAATCCGATTCCGACGGCGAAAACGGTCTTGAAGCCATGCCGAAAGTTATTGCGGCAGAGACCGCCAAAGAGCTGGAGCAGGAGAAAACCCGGATCATGGAGCCCGTCGGCGGCTCTGAAAAGAAAGCCTCCCCCGCAGGGGCTGATGTTGAGGGTCAGATAGTGCTCACGGGCTTTGAAGATGAGCCCGAGGAGGAAGTTCCCGATCAGGCCTACGAAAACGATGTTGAGGAACAGCTTTGGGAGAAGCGCAAGCAGAAAGCGAAGAATTTCAAGCTTGTTGACGCTCTTGACCTTGACGAAGAATTTCAGGGTGATTTTGAAGCTCCGCCCGAGGACAGGGCAAAGCAGGAAAAAAAGACAAGGAAAAAAGAAAAACAGCATGAGCAGGAAATCGAGAACGAAAGACCAGTTGCGAATGAATATTCATCGCCTGCGGAGCGTTCCTCGGTTCACACCATGCTCGGCGAAAAGAGCAAAAAGGCGACCGTTGCGCTCGCTGCGGTCGGAATTGTTGAGTTTCTGATTATAGTTTTTAATCTTATTCCCATCCTTGCCGACAAGCTGTCGATTGAAACAACGGCGTTTGTTTCCGGCTCAACAGTAATGTGCGTTATCAATGCGGTTCTGCTCATTGCCGCCGCCGCAATCGACAATGTTAAATTCGTTGACGGAATTTCGGGACTTTTCAAGAACAGAATCAACGGCGGCACGGCTGTCAGCCTTTCGATAGTTGTTGCTCTTGCGCAGAACACTCTTGCGGCGGTAGTCGGCGGAAACGGTAACGCAACGGCCGTTTTCTCTGCGGCGGCAGTAACGGGAGTTCTGATCGGCAAGATTGCCGACAAGATTGACGCTCAGCGCATTCTCGGAAACTTTGAGGTCTGCGCTTATAAATACGAGCACAATATGTATGCGGTTCATCCTTTTGAAAACGAATCCGAGATTTTTGAGCTCGGCAGAGGTCTTATGATGGGTAACGCAGAGCTTGTTTATTCCTCAAAGCTTGCTTTCCCCTCGGATTTCATCAAAAATTCAAGTGCGGATCACGATAATCCCAAGCTTATCAAATCGCTCCTTATTGCGGCAGGCGTCGCCTCTGCAATTGCGGCGGTTGCGGCGGGAATCATTGAAAAGAGCGCTATGTCTGCGTTCTCCGCCTTTGCAGGCACATTCTGCGTCTGTTCGCCCGTGTTCTCATCGTTTATTCCTGCCTTTGCCGTCAGAACGGTCAACAAAGGGCTGAATATTGAGGGAACGATGATTGCAAGCCTTGACGCAGCCGAAAAAACGGCTTCTGCAAATGCCGTTGTTATGGATTCGGCGGATATTTTTGACCGTTCACGCTGCACCATGCACGGAATGAAGGATTTCAAAAATATAAGAATCGACGATGTTCTGCTGTATGCGGCGGCGCTCGTTATCAAATCGGGCGGTCCGCTCAGAGAGAGCTTTGAACAGGTTGTTGACGGCAGACAGGATCTTCTGCCGCCCGTCAAAGAGCTTGTCTATGAGGATAAGCTCGGCATTGCGGCGAGAATCCACGGTCAGAAGGTGCTTCTTGGCAACCGTAACCTGCTTATTCATCATAATATTGAAGTTCCCGAAAAAACACTTGAAGAAAGATATTCACACAGCGGCAGAAAGGTTATGTATCTTGCCGTTGCGGGCAAAATTGCCGCCCTTTTCGTTGTCAGCTATGCGGTTGACATGAATCTGATGCCCTATTTCAAAAAGCTTGAAAGCAGCGGAATTCAGGTTCTCGTCCGCACGAACGATGTTAATGTTACCGAGGAGCTTATTTCAAAGAGCTTCGGCATGCCTCAGGAGAATTTCAAGGTTCTTTCCGCCGTTGCAGGCAAGCTGTTTAAACGCAGGAGAGACGCTGTCTGCGACAGACTGCCCGCAAGGATTGTTCACGACGGAACGGCTTATTCAATGCTTAAAGCGGTTGCAAATTCCTGCTTTATCAGCTCAAAAATGCGCCTTGGCGAGATAGTACAGATTGTTCTGAGCGCACTCGGCTTCGTTCTCAGCCTTGCGCTTTACTGCACCTCGCTCGGAGCGG
>JBJEQC010000057.1:4900-25376 GCA_051881555.1 Acutalibacteraceae bacterium | reverse complement strand
GATAACTATCCCGAGGGTCAGAGCGAAGCCATCGAGGTTGAAATCAACCCCGACAAGCCCGAGCTCGGCACAAGAACGGTTCATTTTTCAAGGGAGATTTATGTTGAGCGTGAGGACTTCATGGTTGACCCGCCCAAGAAATATTTCAGACTTTATCCCGGCAACGAGGTCAGGCTCAAGAGCGCTTATTTCGTAACCTGCACGGGCTGGGAAGCCGACGGTGACGGCAATGTTACCTGCCTTCATTGCACCTATGACCCCGCAACCAAGGGCGGCGATTCGCCCGACGGCAGAAAGGTCAGAGGCACGCTTCATTGGGTCAGCGCTTCGGACTGCGCCGAGTGCGAAATCCGTCTTTATGACCGCCTTTTCAATGTTGAAAATCCTGCGGGCGACGAGGCGGGCGATTATCTTGACAATCTTAATCCCAATTCGCTCGAAATCCTGAACGGCTGTCTTGTTGAGGGCGGTCTGAAAGATGCAAAATGCGGAGACACCTTCCAGTTTATGAGACAGGGCTATTTCTGCGTTGATAAGACTTCAACCGACGGAAAGCTTGTCTTTAACCGCACCGTGGCGCTTAATTCTTCATGGAAATAATAAAACACGAAAGGGTTTTATAAATGAAATATCTTTACCGTATAGTCGATGCACTGCTTGCAGCGGCGGTTTTCACCAACCTGTTATTTACGGATCTGATTTTCTTTCAGGCGTCAACAACTCTGTTTGACGCAGGGCTTGAGGAATCCGTCAACCTCAAAAAAATAATCGATATCCTCAGCGGCAACGATTCTCTTTCGGGCTTACTGCCCGAATCGGGTTCGTTCAAATGGCCTGCGGCTTTTTCTCCGATTAACGGCCGCCTTATCGCCTGCGGCGTCGCCATCGCCCTTGCGCTCATTGCCGCTCTGTTTATTATTGTATGGTCGATTTGCAGCAACAGAAGGATTCCCGTTGTTGCCGCAAGCGGCTGCGGAATCATTTCAACAATCGTTCTGATTTGCTGCTTCAACTCCGCCGCCTTTGAAATCACAAGCGGTAACATCAACATCATCAAGGCTTTTTCCGACGGTCTGATTGCCACGCTTGCGGGCGGAATAGTCAATGTTGACACGCTCACTCTCGGCGGATTCCAGAACGGAATGCTGATTCTTTTCGGAGCAATTATTGTCTGGAATCTCTGCTTCTTCGTTGTTGAAATCGGCGACGAAGACGCCAAAAAAGAAAGAGAAGCCCGAAAAGCCAAAAAGGCAAAAAAATAATACGGAGAGTATAATATGCAGGCTGTAACATTTGATAAGGTTAGGCTCGGCGGATTCTGGAAGAATCGGTTTGAAATCAACAAGGCTGTCACGATTCCGACCGTTTATGACCGATTTTCGGATACGGGCAGATTTGATGCGTTCAAATTTGAATGGAAAGAGGGTCAGCCGAAAAAACCGCATATATTCTGGGATTCGGATGTTGCAAAATGGATTGAAGCGGTTGCTTATACGGTCAGCCTTTGCCCCGATAAGGAGCTTGAGGCGGTCGTTGACGGCGTTGTTGACCTTATCGAAAAAAATCAGGGCGACGACGGCTATTTCAACATATATTATACCGTCTGCGAGCCTGAGAATCGGTTCACCAACCGAATGCAGCATGAGCTTTACTGCGCGGGTCATCTGACCGAAGCGGCGGTTGCATATTATAAAGCAACGGGCAAGGATAAATTCCTGCGCCTTATGCAAAAGTATATAGATTATATCGAAAAGGTTTTCATTATTGAGGATTCGGCATCGTTCAGCACTCCGGGGCATGAGGAAATCGAGCTGGCTCTCGTCAAGCTTTATGACTGCACGGGCGAGAAAAAATATCTCGACATGAGCCGCCGGTTTGTTGACACAAGAGGCACGAGCAAAAAGGATGAGGACAGCCCCTATTATATCAGCCATGCCTATGACCAATCGCATATGCCCGTTCGTGAAATGAAAGACGCAACGGGTCACAGCGTCAGGGCGGTCTATCTCTACTGCGCCATGGCGGACCTTGCGTTAAGGCTCGGCGATTCCTCTCTGCTTGACGCCTGCAAAAGGCTGTTTAAGAGCATTGCGGAAAAGCAGATGTATATAACGGGAGGCATCGGCTCAACCGCTTACGGCGAGCGCTTCACCGAGGATTACGATTTGCCGAACGATGTGGCTTATTCCGAAACCTGCGCTTCAATCGGCCTTGCGCTGTTTGCCCGCAGAATGAGCCTGCTTGACCCCGATTCGGTCTATGCCGATATTGCCGAAACGGCAATTTATAACTGCGCTCTTGCGGGCGTTTCGCTCAGCGGCAGAGAATTTTTCTATGTCAATCCCCTTGAAATCAACCTTGAAAGACACAGAAAAAACAGGGAATACTATCAGCGCAACGATAATCTTCTCACTCAGAGGGTCGAGGTCTTTGACTGCTCCTGCTGCCCGCCGAACATTGCAAGATTCGTTGCGTCAATCGGCGATTTTCTCTATACCTATGATGACAACACGGTTTATGTTCATCATTATTTTGAATCCGAAGCCGGATTTGACGGCATAAAGATAGCCCAGAAAACCGAATATCCGAACAATGGCGAAATATCTCTCTCGTTTTCGGGCATGGGCGGCAGAAGCCTTGCCCTGAGGATTCCCGGTTGGTGCAGGGATTTCAAGGTCAACGGAAAAAGCTTTGACGGCGAAACAGTCAAGGGCTACGCCTTTGTTGAAGCGGGCGATTCAGGCAAAATTGATGTTTCTTTCAAAATGGAGTGCCGCCTCGTTGCAGCTAACCCGTCGGTTGAGGCGGATATCGGCAGAGTTGCTCTGTGCAGAGGACCTCTTGTCTACTGCGTTGAAAGAGCGGATAATCCCGTTCCGCTTAACAATCTTCTTGTTTCTTCGGAGCTTAACGCTTCCGTTTCGTTCGATGAAAAAATGAACGCTTATACCGTTGAGGCTGACGGCTTTGAGGACGGCTCGTTTGACGCTCTCTACCGTGACTATAAGCCCGATTTTAAGCCCCGCAGAATAAAATTTATCCCGTATTTCGCTTTTGCCAACAGAGGCGAGAGCGACATGCTGGTCTGGATAAGGGTGAAATAATGTGAAAAAAATAATTTCGGCAGTTCTTGCCGCTCTGCTTTTGCTTTCGCTGTGTTCATGCGCCCCGCAGGCGGGAGAATTGGAGCAAAGCCCCGAAGCGATTGCGCAGAGCGAGATTATCGGAACGCTTGGCAGAACAATCAAAGACAGCCGCATTGTTGCCTACAGCGACGAAAACGACTATGTCAAATATATTGTCGTTTATTATGAAAACGGCAAAAAGACCGACGAGGAAACGCATTATTTCTATAACAACGATTTTGCCTTTGAGCGTGACAAGCCAAGCTTTGAGGGCGAAACCGAGCTTATTGTTGAAAGCGAAAAGCGTTATATCAGCTTTAAGAGCAATGAAGCCGTCGGCGGCAGCTACTCCGAAGACAGAAAAATAATCGAACAAAGCTATAAGATAAAATGATAAAAAGGAACCGTGATTTGCAGAAAGCTTCACGGTTCCTTTTAAATTTCTTTTCGTTTATGAATATGCGGAAACATTTTGCTAAAAATAAATGCAACCGGGAGTATTTCCCGATCAGAAACGCTGTTTGCGTTAAAAAGGAGCATATTATAATGAAAAAGATATTAGCCGCCGTATCCGTCGCCGTTATTCTTATTTCGGCGCTTCTTGTCGGCTGTAACGGTTCCGATGCCGGCAAGGTTACCGACAACAGCAGCAACGGCAACCCCGTTATGACAACGGACTCGGTCATTCCCGAAATCAGCTCCGAGCTGAATCACGGAAGCTCGGTTCTGACTCCCGATGGCTCAACCGATAACGGCAGTTCCTCTGCCGTTTCCAACCATTCAACAACAGCATAAGGTGAAAAAAGCGGCTGAGAACCAAGCTCAGCCGCTTAAACTTTATTTTGCTTTCGGAAGTGCGATTGTTGCCTTGAACAGGTCGCCGTCAATCTGAAGCCCGAGCATTCCGCCCTGAAGCTCGCAAAGGTCTTTCGCAATCGACAGACCCAATCCGCTTCCCTCGCCGGTTCGTGCGGAGTCGCCTCTGACGAATCTCTGAGTCAGCTCCTCGGGAGAAATATCAAGCGGATTCTTTGAAATGTTTTTGAATACAAGCGATCCGAAATCCGTTCCCTCTGCAACATCAATATAAACTCTCGTTCCCTCAAGCGCATATTTTCTTATGTTGGAAATAAGATTTTCAACAATGCGTGAGGTTTTCTGAGCGTCGGCGTTGACCATAACGGGATTTTCGGGGAGCTTGAGCACAAGCTCAATTCCGTATTTTCTCAGCTCATCCTCATGCTCTCCGACTGCCTGAGTTGCAAATTCGCAGAGATTGAGCTTGACGGGGTGGATTTCAACCGCACCCGATGAAGCCTTTGAGGCTTCAACCAGATCTTCGATAAGCTTTTTCATTTTTGCCGCTTTTTCGTCGAGAACGGAAATGTATTTCTGAGCCGTTTCGTCCTCAACATTGCATTTTTTGAGCAGATCAACATAGTTGACAATTGAGGTCAGCGGAGTTTTGAGGTCGTGGGAAACATTCGTTATCAGCTCCGCTTTCATTCGCTGATCCTTGGTGGCGTTGTCAACCGCTTTTTGCAGGCCGTCGCTCATTGAAAGGATATCCGCCGAGAAGCGGCGCAGGAATCCGGGCATGAGGTCGGTGTTGATTCTGCGGTTCATGTTGCCTTTTCTGATATCCGAGGTTGCCGCCATGATTTTGTCAAGCGAAACAATGAGCACGATGCAGAACCCAAGAACCGCAAGGTTAACGGCAATCATAAACAGAGTCAGGAACACTCCGCTGCCGTAATTGATGTTATCTCCTGCAATCAGAAGCATAATTCCGTTGATAATCAGGAATGAAGTAACCGAAATCGAAGCGATAACCCTGAATTTTTTGCGTCTTCCGTCGGAATAGTCGCAGGCGAAAAGCTGTTTTGTCTTTTTCCAAAGCCAGCGGAACGGGAGGATAAGCCAATAGCAAAGAGTATGCTTAAAGAAAGATTTGTTACGGATATTTCTTGCCATGCTCATGTTCAGCCCCGTCCAGATGAGGAAGAATAGCGCAACGCACAGAGCGGTGCAAACGGTTGAGGTTTTAGCCGCCGCCGAGAGCATGAACGACATGAATCCGTCGTTATATACCGAGGAACCCAAGCTGTAAATAAGGCTTGAGGGAGCAAATTCCCAGACAACGAAGCAGGTTGCAACCGCACCGATGCAGAACATAAGAGTCAGCCCGACCGCCCAATTGAGCACAAGCGGAATTTTGTCAAAGAAATTGATTCTGATTCCGTCGGCGGTTTTGCCTGCCGCAGAGAGAAGATAGATGCAGGCGGCGCAGGCGATAAGGAAGAATATCGCAAACAGCGCAAGGCATTTTGAGGGGGAGAACACACTGCCCCGATTGAAGCTGTCATATGCCGTTTTTGAAAGATTGAATAATCCGCTTGTGTTATCGACGGAACGAAGCCCGAAATATGCGCCTTTTATGACGGTTTCTTCAAATCCGTATCTTTGCAGACCCGATTTATCGGTGAATTTGAACAGCGAATCGTGAAGCTTTGAATAAATGCTTGCCTTATCCGATGGCACGGGTTTGCCGACAAGGAGCTTATATTCGCCGTTCATATAGCCCTCGGCAAAGGTTTCGCTACCGAGCTTCTTAATAATTTGTTCCTCTGTGTCCTCTGCGGTGATTCCGCAGTTTGTAACAACCTCGCCCGAGCCGAAGAATACGGCAAAGCTCAGCTCATTGGCGGAAATAATATTCTTTGCTATGACATTATCCCATGTATTATAATTAGCGTTGATTTCCGATTCTTTTGAATTGTTTATCTGTTCAACCGTTTGCTCAAGCGAAGTCTCGCCGTAGCAGAAATGCTCATATGAGGAAGCGTTATCAACGCAGTTGAGAGCTTTGCTTATTTGCCTGACAAAAGCGGGAACTGCTCCGTCCCATTCAACAACCAAGGTTGTGTCCTGCGCCGTTTCGCCGCCGATAATTCGGGTGACGGGTTCTGACACGGCAACGGCAGTTACCGGTTCATCTTCGGAAGCATCCGCCTCGGAATCTCCGTAATAATCAACATAGTCATAGCTGTTGAATTCTTCAAATGAAATTATCGTTCCGTCATGAGAGAAATAATAGGTTTTTCCGTTGTATTCAAGGCTGTATCTGTATCTGTTTTCGCCGTCGATGCTGACCGCTATTCCCGAGCCGTCAAGCAGGGAATAAGCCTCGGTGACTTTGTCGATAAGCTTTTGGTAGCGTTCGGTTATTTCTTTGCCTTCGGGTGTGTTCAGATAGTCGCTGCGGGTGTTGACATTGAGATATTCGGCAACCGGAATTATATAAAGTTCGCTTTCGCTCATCAGACCTCTGAACGCCGTTGTCTGGGTGTAGTCCGTTCCGGGCGAATAGCTGTTATACATGGCAACGCCCTTGACGAAGCGGCTTGCAAAACAGCCCGAAGCAAAGAACATGACCGCCGCAATAACAAGTGCGGCAAGCTTCGTTCCTCTGCCGTATTTAATATTTTTCGATTTTGTAGCCAATTCCCCATACCACCTTTAAGTATTTTGGATCCTTAGGATTGATTTCGATTTTCTCACGGATTCGGCGAACATGAACCGTGACCGTCTTTTCGGCGTAGCAGGCGGGCTCGTTCCAGACAGCCTCGTAAATCTGCCCCGTTGAGAGCACTCTGCCGAGATTTTCCATCAGCACGCTGATTATGCCGTATTCGGTCGCCGTGAGCTTAATCGGCTCGCCGTCAAGAGTCAGTTCCTTTGCGAGCGTATCAAGAGAAAGTCCCCCCGTTGTGATAACGCCCTCTTTCTTTTCCATTGAGCCGAGCGAGGTGAAGCGCCTTATCTGCGATTTGACTCTTGCCATAAGCTCCAGAGGATTGAAGGGCTTTGTCACATAGTCGTCCGCCCCGAAAGAAAGCCCCGTTATTTTGTCGGTATCCTCACTCTTGGCAGAGAGCAGAATGATGGGTATGTTATGCTTTTCACGCATTTTGAGCGTTGCCTGCAAGCCGTCCAGACCCGGCATCATTATGTCGAGAATAACGCAGTGCACCTCGTTATCCCTGACCTGTTCAAGCGCCGCTCTGCCGTTATCCGCCCGAAGAACATTGTAGCCCTCAAGCTTCAGATAAATTTCGAGCGAATCGAGAATGGCGATGTCGTCGTCGCAAACAAGAACGGTATACATATCTTACTTCACCTCATCAATCTTTCCCTTGGAACAGTTTTATTCTAAAATGGTATAGTTACAAATGTGGAACGAAAAAAGTTACAATTTTATTAAGGTTTAAGGATTCCTTTTTCAATCGATGTGTTGATTATGCCCTCAACGATGTGCCAGAGCCCGGGGGCGGCGGTGCGGATGATATCCATGCGCCTGTAAATCTGCGGAGCGTGAACGTCTCCCTCTTTCCATGTGTGCCCGTCGGTCAGATAGTTGAGAATGAGCGGCTGAAGCCTGTCCATTGCGTTGGCAAATCGGCTTTCGGGGGTCTCCATAGCCTCAAATTCATCCCAGAGTGAGCGTATATAATCGCCCTGACCGCCTTCAAGACTGCCGAAAAGCTTTTCAGCCGCCTCGGTTTCTCTCTCAAGCTTGCCCTCGTTGCCCTTTTCGTCATATGCAAAGGTGTCGCCTGCATAGACCTCAACAAGGTCGTGAACAAGCGCAATTTTCAGCACTCTTTCAATATCAACCTTTTCGGCGGCATATTCTTCAAGAATCATCGCCATCATCGCAAGATGCCAGGAGTGCTCGGCGTCATTCTCACGCCGTGAACCGCCGATTATAACATTCCGGCGGAGAATTTTTTTCATTTCGTCAATGACCGTCAGAAATTTTATCTGTTTCTGAAGCTTTTCGTCTCTTATAAAATCAAAATTATCCATCTGAACACCTCTTTCAAATATTAAATAAATTATATCACATTTCTCTGCCCTCTTCAAGGCAAACGGCGGTTGAAAAGCGAACAAAGCTGTGATAAAATATTTCCGGAGGTTCGGGACTATGATTGAAAGCGAAAAAAACATCGGTCAGCCCACGGTTGAGCTGACCAATATGGTTATGGTTGAGGATAAAAAAAGCGGAAAGGTTCTGGTTCAGGAGAGAATAAAGAGTTGGCGTGGCGTTTCGTTCCCCGGCGGGCATATTGAGCCGGGCGAAAGCTTCGTTGATTCGGCGGTTCGGGAGGTTAAGGAAGAAACGGGGCTTGATATCCGCAGTCTCCGCCTTTGCGGCACGGTTCATTGGGCGCACAGAAAGAATCACAACAGATATATTGTCTTTCTCTATAAAACAGGCGATTTTTCGGGCAGTCTCATTGATTCAACCGACGAGGGCAGGGTCTTTTGGGTCAAGCCCGAGGAGCTTGAAAGCCTTAATCTTTCGCCTAATTTTGAAAAATATGTTCCGATGTTCCTCAGCGATGAACACAGCGAGGCTTACGGAATGTGGAGCGAGGACGGAGAGGATGTTATTATATATAAATGAAAAAATAATCTCCGATTCTTCCGCCTCGGCGGCTGGGGTCGGCGGAAACGGTTGGATGAGCAGAATCGGCGGCGAAACGCCGTTAACCGCAATCAGTATTCCCGGAACGCACGACAGCGCAACGGAATATGTCAGCTTTGCGATTTTTATGCGGGACGGGTGACCCGTCCCCTACGGTTGCCGCCTGAAAACGCAGAAACTCACGAAAAATCCGTAGGGTTCGGCGTCCCCGACGAACCAATTCGCCATGGGCGAATAATTTTTCGCATTGCGAATGGACGATGTGGGCTTCGTTTGCGACAAAATGAAAAACAATTCGTAGGGACAGCCCTTGCGGCTGTCCGTAAACTTTGTTATTCATAAACCGTATCAATCCTCAGCCCTACGGGCAGCGATTTGCCTCCCTCTTGAGGGAGGTGGCACGGCGTTAAGCCGTGACGGAGGGAGTTAACTAAGGAGCCCAAGGAGATAATTTCATTATATTAATAAAATTATCTGCAAAAATGTGGCTGACGGCATAGGCTCCTTTGGCAAAGGAGCTGGCGCATAGCGCCTGAGGATTGGAAATCAAATCAGCACATTTTCTTTTGGTTTTGTGTGGTGGCGGGAGCAAGCCCCCGCCCTACCGTGAATCCGACAAAATCCGTTATTTCTGCGTTTTGGACGATGTGGGAATCGTCCGCTACAAATTATCAATTCAAAAATTCGTAGGGACAGCCCTTGCGGCTGTCCGTGAAAACAGATTAAATTCCACGGAATATAAAAAAAGCAGGTCAGAGAGCAAACCGGCGCTCTTTGACCTGTTTTTTGCGCTCGGCGGAGTGGATGTGTTACACTCTTTCGGACATTTTCAGTCTGTTGTTGGTTTTTTGTTGAACGGAATAATTATATAATAAAATGTCGGGAGGGTATCCCTAGGGTAACGGAGATTATTACCGTTACACTAAAGAGCAAAAGGAGAAAAAGGAATGAACTTTGACATTTCAAAAGAGAGAATACTTGCCGGCATGGAAAAAATGAATTCCTGCGGCACAAGGCTGACCGGCAGCAAGGGTCACGCCGAATTTATTGAATATCTCAAAGATGAAATCGGTAAAATGGGCATCCGGATTTTCAGCGACCCGTTTTATTTCAACCGCTGGGAAGAGAAAGAATCATCAATCGAAATCATTGACGGCGGCGAAAACATCAACATTCCCGTTTCCTCGGCTTATCCTTATTCGGGCGAAACTTCGGAGAGCGGAATAACCGAGGAGCTTGTTTATGTTAACGATATAACGGATATTCCGAAAATCAACGGCAAAATTGCCGTATTCGAAATATCCAATGTCAACTTTATCCCCAGCGAGGTGGCTTTTGATAAGCGTTCAAGCTATCCCGAGGATGTAGTTCTGCCCGATAAATACGAGGGCCCCGTCATCACGAGCTTTGTTCAGTGCTTCAACGGCGTTATTTCAAAGCTGAGCAAGGCAAAGGCGGTCATTCTGATATGGAAGGGTCTGCATGACGACTGCGTTAAGGGTCAGTATCTTTCGTTCATTCTCGGTTATCAGAAAATTCCGATGCTCTGGGTGACGGAGACTGACGGCAAAAAGGTTATCGAGGCGGCAAAGGAACATAAATCGGCAAAATTCGTGCTGACCGCTCAGACCGAAGAAAATGCCTTCACCGAGAGCTTCTATTGCATATTAAAGGGCAAAAATCCCAAGGAAACCGTTATCGTCAACACCCACACCGACGGCACAAACTGCGTTGAGGAAAACGGCGCAATCGCTCTGCTGGAGCTTATGAGAAGTCTCAAGGATGAGGAGCTTGAAAGAACGCACATTTTCGTGTTCACGACGGGTCATTTCCGCCTGCCCCGCTTCAAGGATATCAGAACGGGATCGTTCCAATCGGCTTCACGCTGGCTTGCCATGCACCGTGACCTCTGGGACGGCGTTGGCAGTCACTTCAAGTGCGTTGCCAATCTCACGCTTGAACACATGGGCTGCAAGGAGTGGAGAGATGTTGACGGCGAATATAAATACACGGGTCAGCCCGAGGTTGAGCTTGTCTATACGGGCAACAAATTCGTTGATAAGCTTTATATCGATACTGTTAAGGAGCGCAAAACCGTTCGCACCATGACCCTCAGAGGTCATAACGCCCTGCATTTCGGAGAGGGTCAGAATTTCTTCACAATGGGAATCCCTGAAATAAGCCTTGTTCCCGCTCCCTATTATCTCTGCGTTGTCAGCGATTCGCACGAGATGGAAAAATTCGACCCTGACCTTATGGCGGAGCAGACCGAAACCTTTGCAAAGCTGATTGAAAAAATTGAACATATTTCTGCAAAGGAGCTTGGCAGAAGCGACGGCTATTCAATTGTTAAGGCAAGAAGCGTTTCGGGCGGCACGGATTTCACCCTCAAAGGTATTGCCGGAAAAATAAAGGCTAAAATCAAACAGTAAAACCGATAAATAAAACAAAAAACAGATTATAGGCTAATCCGTTCGGAAACAACCTATAATCTGTTAATTTTTTACTTGTGTTAAAATTATTTAACTGCGCCGATGATAGCAACGACTGCCTGTTCAACAAGACCGATAAGCTTGTTAACGAGGCTCGGGAAGTCGATCTTTGCAATAACGCCGCTGACTTTCTCGCCGACTGCTTCCCAATCAATGTTCTTGATGAAGTTAACGATCTTTTCCTGAGTGGTCTCTTTCTTCATTGAGCAGCTTGCAACATGGATCTCGTACTGCTCGTTGTCCTCAAACTTTGCGCCGCAGCCGTAAGGGCACTCTTTGTATGTCTTGGCTGCTTCGGGATACTTAACGGGGCATTTGCCCAAAACATGAGCGTTGTATTCTTTTTCGGAAACGATTTCAACGCCGCAGTAGGGGCAGGTGTTTGCCATAGCAAATGCGGTTGTTGCCGCTGAAAGTGCAAAAATGAGGGCAAAAACAATTGCTAAAAACTTTTTCATTTAATTTCAATCCTTTCAAATCTCTTTTCTGCGGCAAGCCGCAAAATAAATTCTATATTATTTTAACACTTTTTGTTCATTATGTCAACGGTTTGTGAATTATTTTTGCGGTTGACGCTGAAAAAGCGTTATTCGTCGATATAGCTCTTGATAACCTTAAGGCGTGAGAACTCCTCACGCTCTTTTTCGTCAAGAGCAGATGAAATGGACTTAACCTGCTCTTCAAATCGGGGAATGATGATATTTTTGAGCGAATTTGCTCGCTTCTGAGCCTTTTTGATGCCCGTTGCAAGGCGGTAAATTCCGTTTTCGGTCTGAGCAAGCTCGGCAGTCAGGATTTTTGCCTCGTTGAAGCGTTTATATGCTTCGTCAAGGCGGGCATTGGTTCGCATGAAGCCGTAATAATTGTCGATTTTTTCCGCTTCAAGCGTAACCGTCGGGATTTCAACGCCCATGACGCTGCGTGAGGAAACCGAAAGACCGTTTTCAATCGGAACGAACGAAGCAAAATCGTCAACCACGCCGAGACTCATGTTAGCCTTGGCAAGCGCTTCGTAGGCAAGGCGGTAGCTCTCGTTTATCCGCTCTCTGATATCCTTTGCGCAGTCAATCATACCCATGGTTTCACGGATAAGAATGTTGCGCTTGCGGTCAAGCAGCTCATAGCCGACCTTTGCAAGCTCAAGCGATTTTTTGATTTTCATCAGATTGCCTTTTGTCGGCGGTATTTTTGCTGCCATTCCGTCACTTCCTTTCGGATTTTGCGATTATTATTCAGCCGTTTTTTCTTTTATCGGTTTATAATACTTTTCAATAAGGTCTGCGCTGATTCTGTCAAGCTCGCTTTCGGGCAATATGGTGAGAATTTCCCAGCCGAGGTCGAGAGTTTCTTCAATCGAGCGGTTTTCGTTCATGCCCTGCTTGATAAAGCGGTTTTCAAACGCCTTGCCGAATTCAAGATATTTTTTGTCAATATCCGAAAGCTCATCCTCGCCGATAACCGAAGCAAGCGAAACGGCGTCCTGAACCTTGGCGTAAGCGGAGAAAAGCTGGTTGGCAAGGGCGGAATGATCCTCTCTCGTGAAGCCCTCGCCGATGCCGTCCTTCATCAGTCTTGAAAGGCTCGGCAGAACGCTGACGGGCGGATAGATTCCCGTACTGTCAAGCGAACGGTCAAGAACTATCTGACCCTCGGTGATGTAGCCCGTGAGGTCGGGAACGGGGTGGGTTATATCGTCGTTGGGCATGGTCAGAATCGGAATCTGAGTGACCGAGCCTTCCTTGCCCTTTATCATGCCCGCTCTCTCGTAGAGGGAAGCAAGGTCGGAATAAAGATAGCCCGGGAAGCCCTTTCTGCCGGGAATTTCACCCTTTGACGAGCTGAATTCACGCAGAGCCTCGCAGTAGGACGACATATCGGTCATAACAACGAGAATGTGCATTCCCTTGTCGAATGCAAGATATTCCGCCGCCGTCAGAGCGCAGCGGGGAGTTATCGTTCTTTCGATTATCGGGTCGTCGGAAAGGTTGAGGAACATGACAACCCTTGAAAGAACGCCCGATTCCTCAAACGAACGCCTGAAATAATCGGCAACATCGTTTTTAACGCCCATTGCCGCAAAAACAACGGCAAAATTGTCGCTTGTTGCGCCCGTGATTTTTGCCTGACGGACAATCTGAACGGCAAGCTCGTTATGCTTCATGCCGTAGCCCGAAAATACGGGGAGCTTCTGACCTCTGATAAGAGTTGAAAGAGCGTCAATTGACGAAATACCGGTTGAAATAAAGTTTCTCGGATAAATTCTTGAAACGGGGTTGATTGCCGAACCGTTGATATCCCTTGAAACCTCGGGATAGATTTCGCCGAAGCCGTCAATCGGTCTGCCTGCGCCGTCAAACACCCTGCCGAGAATTTCTTCGGAGAGCTTCAGCTCCATGGGTCTGCCCGTCGGAACGGTGGCGGTGTTTTTGAGCGAAAGTCCTTTTGTGCCCTCAAAAACCTGAGCGACAACCTTTTCGCCCTCGATGTCGATGATTCTGCCGAGACGCTTTTCGCCGCCTGCAACATAAAACTCAACGGTTTCTTCGTAGCCGACATTTTTCACCCCGTCAAGCACGACGAGCGAACCGGATATTTCGCTTAATCCAATATATTCTTTAATCATACGAGTCAAATCCTTTTTATCTTGCCATAAGCGAGCTTATGACGGAATCAATCCCGGCAATGTAACCGTCAAACATTTCCGGCTTATCGTTGGGGATATCGTATTTCATCTTGATAAGCTTTTCAAGAATGCCTGATTTTGCGATTCCCGCAACGGGCTTGCCTGCGGCAATCAGAGTTTTGCCCTTTTCGTAAAGATGAAGAATCGTTTTCATCATCAGGAACTGCTTGTTCAGCGGAACATAGGTGTCATCCTTGTGATAGGCGTTCTGCTGAAGAAATCCGACCCTGATGACCCTTGCAACATCGATAACAAGCCTCTGGTCGTCGGGCAGAACATCTGCGCCGATGAGCTTTACGATTTCCATGAGCTTGCTCTCCTCATGGAGAAGCGAGAGAAGCTGCTGACGGTATGCCATAAAGGAAAGATTAACATTGGTGTTAAAGTAGTCGGCAAGGTCGCCCGCATATTCGCTGTAGCTGTCGGTCCAGTTGATTGCGGGGTAATGCCTTGCGTAGGCAAGCGATTTGTCGAGCGCCCAGAATACACGGGTGAATCGCTTTGTGTTCTGAGTGACGGGCTCCGAGAAGTCCGAACCCTGCGGAGAAACTGCACCGATAACGGTTATCGAACCCTCCGAGCCGCCGAGAGCCCGGACTCTGCCCGCTCTTTCATAGAATGCGGCAAGCCTTGAGGGCAGATAAGCGGGGAAGCCCTCCTCTGCGGGCATTTCTTCAAGTCTGCCCGAAATTTCTCTTAACGCCTCCGCCCAGCGTGAGGTTGAATCCGCCATCATTGCAACGGCATAGCCCATGTCACGGTAATATTCCGCAAGGGTGATGCCCGTGTAAATCGAAGCCTCTCTTGCCGCAACGGGCATATTTGAGGTGTTGGCGATGAGAACGGTTCTGTCGGTGAGCTTTCTGCCCGTTCTCGGGTCAACAAGCTCGCCGAATTCGTCGAGAACCTGCGTCATTTCGTTGCCTCTTTCGCCGCATCCGACATAGACGATTATATCGGCGTCGCACCATTTTGCAAGCTGATGCTGAGTCATGGTTTTGCCCGTGCCGAAGCCGCCGGGGATTGCCGCCGTGCCGCCCTTTGCAATGGGCATCAGAGTGTCGATAACTCTCTGACCCGTGATGAGCGGAACGGTGCAGGGCAGACGCTTTGAAATAGGTCTCGGAGTTCTGATGGGCCATTTCTGGCAGAGCGTCAGCTCGTGGATTCTGCCGTTTTTATCCGTAATTTCAATTATTTTCGTGTTGACCGTGTATTGACCGTTCGGAGCGGCAAAGGTGACCGTGCCGCTGAGATTCGGGGGAACCATGACCTTGTGGGTGATTGACGGAGTTTCGGGGCAGGTGGCGATAACATCGCCGCCGCTCAGCTCGTCGCCGACCTTTGCCGTGACGGTGACATCCCACAGCTTCTGCTCGTCGATTCCGCCCGCAGAGCAGCCTCTTGCAATGAACGGGCCGCTTTCATCGGCAATAACCCTCAGAGGGCGCTGGATTCCGTCGTAAATATTGCTGATTATACCCGGGCCGAGCGTTACGGACATTGCACTGCCCGTGCCCTCAACCGGTTCGCCGGGGGTCAGCCCGGTTGTTCCCTCATAGACCTGAATGGTTGTGAAGCGCTCGTCAATTGAGATAACCTCGCCGACAAGTCTGTCTTTGCCGACATAGACCATTTCCTGCATGGAAAAATCCTTTGTGGCGGCAACCTTAACAACAGGTCCGTTTATTCCGTAAACTGTTTTGTTGGACATATTATTATGTTCCTTTCAAGAATTATCTCATGCTGATATAAAGGCCTGAATTTTCTTCAAACCATCTTTTCTGATTTTCAAGGCGGCTGTCAAGAGTGTCGTTAATCAGAAGAGTCATTGTTGAATTGATTCCTTTAACGCCGCCGATTCTGATGCTTTCATCCTGCGAAACCGAAGCGTTGGGGTAGGTGTTGCAGATTTCGTCTTTGAAAGCCATGTCTTCGGGCCTGAGCATCAGAGTGACGTTGCCCGAGCCGATTTCTTTGAGAACCTCGCCTGCGCTTTTGAGCAGAAAGTCTCTGTATTCGGGGCTTTCCGTGAAGGCTTTCAGCTTTTCGGCGGCTTCGGAAAGAGTTGCATCTGCAATTTCGCTTCTTTTGCTGAAAACGGCTTTTCTGCATTCATCCGCTTTTTCTGAAATGCGTTTGCCCGCTTCAAGCTTTACGGAAGCGCTTTTCGCTCTGACATAGTTCTCAGCGTCACGCTTTGCCTGCCTTTCAAGCTCTGCACGCTCCGCTCTGAGGATTTTTTCGGTTTCCGCGCCGACCGCTTCTCTCTTTTCTGCGGCAGTATCCGTAATTGATTTTATGAAATTATTGATTTTCTTCTGCTGAATCATGCTCTCACCGCCTTAAATCTTAATTCCGATTGCCTCACGGACATACCGCATGATATTATCCTGAGACTGTTCGTTCCTTGAGCCGGGAATGGTCACAACAAGCGTTCCGCTTTCGCCGAGCTTGAGAGAATCGATAAACTCGGGGCAGGTTGCGGCAAGGCTTTCCGTTATCAGGATAACTCCGATTGAGTCGTCCTCAACGCATTTTTTCAGCTCTTCCTCCGCCTGCTGAGCAGTTTTTGCAAAAACTCCCTCAACGCCCGCAAGCCTCATTCCCGTCAGGGCGTCGTGACTGTTACTGATAAGCTTGAATTTCATGGCGGTTACTGCAAGGTGGGAAGAATCATAAGGAAAGCGATGATGAAGCCGTAAATTGCGACAGCTTCGCCGAGCGCAACGAAAATCATTGCTTTACCGAATGATTTCGGGTCTTCTGCAACTGCTCCGATTGCCGCGGGTGCGCCCGATGCAAGGGCGATGCCTGCGCCGATTGCGGCAAGACCGATTGCAAGGGCTGCGCCGATGAAGCTCAGACCCTGAGCAAGTCCGCCGTCGGTTGTTGATTCTTCGGCGGCTTCTTCGGCTGTTGTTACCTCCGGTTCGGCGGGAGCCGCGTCCTCGCCTGCAGCGAATGCGGCGGTCATGCAGGAAAATGAAATTGCAAGAGCAACGCCGAGAACAAGAAGCTGTCTGCCGAATGCTTTTTTGCCGCTGTGAGTTTTATCCATGCAGCGGATTGAAGCCCAAACAGAAATTACGAGAGCAAGAATGGGAAGTATAACGCAAAGAGCGATGGTAAGTGATGACATATTTATTTCTCCTTTTGGTTTATTGATTGATTGTGAGAGGGGTGAACGGTTTGCCGTCGCCGTCATAGAATCTGCTGAATATTTCATAGAAATTGAGTCTGAGAACCTGAATTCCGACAAGCAGACCCTCAAGGGCGATAACGAAAATATTGCCGAATATCATTATTATGACCGCCGCCACGCCGCCGCCCGTTATGCCCGCAAGCGCTGAGAAGGTTGACATCATGCAGGCGTGAATGAGCACGAACGCACCGACACGCAGAAAGCTGAGCGTATTTGACATGTAGCTGAGTATAACCTCAAACAGTTCAAAGAAATTCTCGATTATGAAATCCGAGGCACTGCCGATTTTCGGCTTCCTGCCGCCGACAAGCTCGCCGAGCGGAGTTTTAAGGAATATCAGGATAATCGGAACGAGGATTCCGCCGATTGCAAGCGCTTTTGTGTTGATTCCGAGGCTTGCAAACATATTAATCAGCAGAAGAATCAGCGAAGAATAAAGAACGATTCCGCAGATTCCGTTGTGGCCGAATATCGCCGAGCCGAAGTCCCGCTTTTTGAAGCTTGAAAAGACATTGAACAGCATCGAAACGATGATGACCAGAACGCCGATAACGATTGAAGCGATAATGAACATCAGAGCCGATGACATAATTTCAATCGGTTTTTCCTCAAAGCCGAGGGCGTGGAACATGGGATTGAGCAGCTCTTCGTTGCCGAAAACACTGCCGAACACCGTTCCGAAGAACATTCCGCTGATGCCGCAGGGAACGAGAATCTTGCCGAGCCTCATGCCCTTGAGCTTATACATCAGTATTCCGACTATCGCAAGCACGAAGCCCTGACCGAGGTCAGCGAACATGATGCCGTAAAGCAGTGTATAAACCACCGCAATGAGCGGAGTCGGGTCAATTTCATTGTAAGACGGTACGCCGTAAATTTCCGTGAAGAACTTAAACGCCCTTGTCAGAGGAGAGTTTTTCATCTTTGTGGGCGGCGTGAGTCTCTTGACATCCTTTGCGTTTGCCGACTCAACCTCAACGCCCTCAATTTTGCCGAGCGCATCGGTCAGCTTTTTCTCCGATTTAACGGGAACCCAGCCTGCGAGGAAAAAACTGCTGTGATATTTTGCGGCATATTTGCGGGCTTCAAAGCTGTCGCTGAGCGATTTAATTTTTGAATAGTAGCGGTTGAACAGGTCGATATGCTCTTCAAAATAGATATCGTCGCTCTCGTCTATCTCCTTTTTGCTCTCCTCCATTGTTTTCAGCTCTTCACGAAGCTGTTTGAGCGTTTGCTCGGGAGTTCCGTGACTGCCCGGCAGACGAAGTCTTTCAAAAAAGAGGGAGGCATAAACTCTGTCAACCTCGTCGGTTTTGTCAATCGGGGTAACATAAAGACCCCAGTAGCCGACATCGTCGCTTGAATCTGGATAGAAAATCGAGCTTATATCCTTGTTGTATTTTTTCAGCTTTTCAAAGCTGTCAAACGGCAGTCTGCCGAAACGGACACGGATGTAATCGCAGTTGAAAACATCGTCAAGATTTATATCAAGGTGTTCAAAATGAGAAAGCTGTTCGATGGTACGCTTTGTTTCTTCGATTTTTCCGTCAACCTTGGAATCGTGTTCCTTAATGGATTTGATGGTTTCATAGAGAGCGTCGGTTCTGCGGTTTGCCTCGTCAATGTCGGTATCCTCGCAATCGCTGACGAATTCGGGCTTTTTGTTGAAATGTTCAAAGATTTCCTTTATCTTCATGAGCCTGAAGGAATAAGGATTTTCTTCATTCAGGTAGGAAAAGCCCTCGGAATTGCCCATAAATTCCGCAGCGTTTTCGGGCTGGAAGCTGTCGCTTTCGATGCAGACCTTTAAGGCTTCGTCAAGCTTGTCATAAGGCCCGAGAATGCTCAGCAGCTTCATTTTTTCAACAGCCATTTACTCACGCTCCTTTCTTAAATAATTATCAGATTTGAAAGAATTTCATCTTTCGGCACCTTATAGACGATGCCTTCGATTATTTTTATGATATTGTCGCACTCGTTCTGCATTATTTGAAGATAAGCCGCAAGGACGATGGCGGGGTCGGACGAAAAATGAATCTGCCTGATTGCGGAATCAATTGCCACCCTTTCGCAGAACAGCTCAAAATCCTCCGTGCCGAACGATGCGGCTCTTGACGAATAGCGGGATTTTTTGAAAATTTCCATTGCCTCCCCGGCATCGGGAGCGGAAATGATGGCGTCAACCGCCTTCTGCGAGAGCAGACAGCGGTAGCCTATCATGTTTGCACGGATAGTGCTCTCGGGGAGAGAATAATATTTTTTCGCCCTGTAAATCATGTTGAAATCCGTAAGCTCGATTCTCATGCGGAGATTGTAGCACAGGAGCGTTGCGGTTTCCGACGGCAGATTCTTCTTGATATCCGCAAAAATAATGTCGTATTTGATTCGCTCCAGCGTTGCTTCAATGAGAGCAAGGTCAAAGCCGACGCCCTCTGTCTTCGGCAAAACGGAAATAAGCTTTGCATATTTCGTTTTTGACAGATATTTCAGCAGTTCCCGAATCTCCGTTATCTGAAAAAGCTTTGCAAAGTCAATTTTTGTTCCGCCGTTTTCCGTTGGGGGAGTTCTGAGAAGCGATTTTTCGGGCGTTCCGCGGGAAAGATTCATTATATAATCAAAAATCAGCTCGGTTTCACGGCTGAGCAGATAATATCTGAAAATGCTTTCGCCGACGCTTTTTTCAAAGCCGCAGAGCTTCTGCGCTTCATCAAAAAAGGCTTTTTTTAGCGTGCTTTCGAGCAGAAGCCTTGAAAGCTCGGGAGCGTTGGCAAGCGATTCGAAATACGGGGCATAGTGCGTGCGTGTTCTGAGAAAAGATGCCGTATCGTGCAGTCTTGAAAGCCCTGCAAGCGATTCAAAATCCGCCCTGCTGAGACGGCAGCCGTATTTTGCTCTTGCTCTTGTCATAACGGAATTTGAAGCCTTTGACTGCATTAACGCCGCCTCCCTTTGTTCAGATTATTTGCCGTTAACTGTTCTTTCATAGATTTGCTCAACCCAGAAATCCTTTTTTTCTGCCGCTGTTTTTTCAAGCTCGGCAATATTCTTGAGCGAAGCCTCCTGCACCGCCTTGATAGCCTTATCGGCACGCTCGTTTTCGCTTTGTTCAAGCTTTTTAAGGCGTTCCTCAGCCCGCTTCATATATTTTTGTTCTATTTCACTGCGCTCTGACTGAATATCTTTTCGGGCGGCTTCTCTGCCGGAAAGCGCCGAAGCAATAATCTCTCTCTGCTGAGCGTCAAAATCAACCAGCATTTTGATGACCGAGCCGAGATTGTCGCTTTCTTCCCGTATGATTTTTTCTTTATCCATAGCGCACCTTCTTCCTTATTTTTTTATATTCTATCTCTTTTGTATTGCAAATTCAAGTGAAATAATAGACAAAGTTTACCCTATGACGGCAATCGCTGATTAAAATATGCACATAGAAATCAGAAAACAGCGTTACCGCAGCCGAAAAGCCGCAATAACGCTGTTGAA
>JBJEQC010000057.1:0-4800 GCA_051881555.1 Acutalibacteraceae bacterium | reverse complement strand
TGAACGGTTTTGCCCGCCTGCGCATTTTCCATAATCCGGCGCTGAAGCTCTGTCAGAAGCTCGTTCATTGTTTTAAACAGAGATTTGATAAAGCCGAAAAGGGTTTCAAAGAATCCCGGCTCCTTGATGGTCTGACCCTGTTCCTCGGGGGTCATGGGAATAAGCGTATCTCCGTTGTTTTCTTCGCCCTCGTAGATAATATACTGAGGATAATCGGGGTCATCCCAGACAGTCATCTTTTCTCCCTCGGGTCTCAGTATTTTATAGAGAAGCATATCGGCGACATGGGGGAAGCAGTTATGCTCCATATTTTTGATATACCATGTTGTGTCGGGGAACATGGAGGTTGAAGAATCAATTGCCCCGTCGGGGGAAATATATTTGCCGAAGCCGTTTGCTTCAGCGTTCTGAATGTATGATTTGCTGAGAGTTTGTCCGATGGGAGCGCAGGTTGTTCCGAGAGCCTGCTGAGCGGTTGTTACGATCATATCGCTCTGATAGGCGGCGTCTTTCATTATCGGATAAAGCTGATAGCCGTATTTTGCAATGATATAGATATTTACGCCGTCTTTCTCCATCTGAGCGAGCATATCGGGGATTTTGGAGCTGACTGTTTCATAATAATGGTCAAGCTTTTCAATAAGCCCCGCAAATTCTTCTTCGGCGCCGTTGAAAATATAGTCTCTTGCTTCAATGTAGCGGTCAGCAGAAACCATTGCCCAATAGCCGGGAGTTGTGGCGTAGCTGACTCTCATAACATCGGGAATGACAAAATAGGCAACATCTGTTGCGGTCATGTTTATGTAATCCATCGTCAGGCCGAGGCCGTAGGTTTTGTTGGCAAGGGTGATAACCTGCTTGATGAGGGTCAATACCGTTGTGTCCTCAAGGTTCTGATTTGCGAAAAAGTCAACGGCGTCATCGTCAAAATAAAGCTCGCCGGTGAAAAGGGAGTTTGTTACTGCCGTGCCGTTCATAATGGCGTTGTAGAATATTACATCGTCAATATCGCTCCAGCCGTATTCAGCCAGATAAGCGGCAAGGATGTTGGTTCCGAGGCAACGGGCAACAATCTTAACGCTTGAATGGCCTGTCGATTCCTTGACTCGCTGGATGTATTTGTAAAGGTTATCGGCGGTGTCGCAGGGATCAAGGCGGCAGTCATATTGGAAGAAGTATCTGTAAACCTCGTCTTTTGCTTTTCTGGGAGTATCAACGGGTCCCGGAGATTCATGAACGGAGGGAACATACACTCTGTCCCATCCATCCGCAGGATTGGGGCCTGAATTGTTGGTTACGTTGCCGTTATTATCGAGTGCATAATCCTTATAAATTTCCTTGAATACCTCTGTCAGTTTTTCACGGAAAGGAGTGAAGTCCTTGCCGCCGAGGAAATAGCAGTTTGCATAAATCTTGACAAGCTCGGGAAGCTGCTCCTGAACATATTCATCGCTGACATAAGGGAGATCGGGATTATTGACCTCGTCACGGGGCATATCTTTGTCTCTTATGAGAGCACAGCGGCCTCTGACATAAATGATAGGGGTTTCGTTACAGTTGCATTCTTCAGCGGCACTGACCTGAGCCGGAGCAAAAATTGCAAATATGAGCGAAAGGCATAAAACAATTGCAATAAGCTTTTTAATTCTCATTTTGTCCTCCTTGTGTTAGGGTAACAGCGATTATTACCGTTACACCACCCTGCCGACAGCCCCACCCGAACTTCGGCAGTATTCGGAGGCTATTATAGCAATTAATGCAAATACTGTCAAGCGGTCAAAAAGCCCGGTTTGTCTGAGAGACAAACCGGGCAAAATGCCGCATCAAGCGAAAATTATTTCTTAATCATGTAGGAGATTTCCTGGATAATGGTCCAGAGCTTTGTTCCCTTGAAAGCGATAACGAGCTTCTGAACGAGAGTGGCATTCTCTTCAAAGGTGAGAGGCTCGCTGCCGTCGTCAATGATAAGAGCCTGTGAAAGGCACATGCCGCCCTGACCCTTAAGCTCAACTCTGACATATTCAAAATCAGCCGCGCCGTCAATCTGGTCGAGGTCAAGAACAACGGCATCGCTGCCGATAGCCTGCTTTAAGATAACCTTGCCGTTGGCGATGAACTGAATCTCTTCGGCGTCGGTTGCGGTAACGGTTATTCTGTGGCCGTCAACCGAAAGCTCGGTGAACATGGGATAAGCGAGGTCGGTGTTTCTGACATCGAAGCCCTCTTTGGGGCCGATTTCAAAATCGTTGCCTCTGAGGATTCTTGTTACGGCGAAGAATGCGCCGTTCTGCATGGTTGCCTTGATGTTGTCAACGGTGTTTTCTTCCATCATAAATACGCTGAAAGAGCTGTCAACATTGTCAAGGGTGTGAGCGTCGGTGTTGCTGAAGCCGATAACGGTCTTGCCGTAGGGCAGGCAGTACATGAGAAGATTATCCCAAAGAACTCTGTCATAACCGGTTGTGCCGTTTTTCTCGTTGAGAACCTCCGTGCCGAGGCATGAATCATATTTAAGAATGAGATCGCCGAACAGCTTGATGTTGTAGGGATCGTTGACTGCTTCGGGATTGGCGTTTGATTCAATCCAGTCGCCGGGATGGTTGATGTGGGAAAGACCGCCGTTATCCTGAATGAACTTGATTGCCTTTTCGTAGCCTGCTTCGTTCTCAATTCCGCCGAAGCCGTTGCCGACGTTTGAGGGCAGGAAGTAGCCGTTAACATGGTTTTTGCTCAGAGAAAGATTGTTCAGCTCGTTTGCGCCGGTAACGCAGACCATTTTATAGCCTCTGTTATCGTAAGTGCCGTTTGTGATAGCCGCATAATCTTCGTCGCTGAGGTGAGCAACCTTGTTGCCGAGAAGCTCCTGATACGAATAGAGAAGCTGTCTTGACGGCTCCCTGTTCCATTCAACGCCTGTTACGCCGTGATCCGAATTGGCAAGAAAATCGTAGCCAAGCTCATAATACTTTTTAACCATTGTTTCAAGGTCTATATCAGCGTCGCTGTAGGTGGTGTGTGAATGAAGATTGCCTCTGTAAGCGCCCCATGCGTTCTCTCCGCTCCAGATAACGTCTTTATAGGGCGAAACGATGGTATAGCTGCCGCTTTCAGCCGCAAAAGCGGTTGTGCCGAGAGCCGCCGCCTGCAAAAGCAGAGCGAAGCAAAGGAGAACGGACAATATTTTTTTTGATTTTTTCATCTTTAAAGCCTCCAACCTTTTCAATAAAATTACCACTGTTTCCGTGGCTTCCGATACCAATTATTAAAACAGAATTTGGCAGAAAAGTCAACAGTTATTTTTCACTAACTGCCCGAAGAACCTCCTGCTTGAATTCGCCGTAAATCTTATATTTTTTCGAGAAAATAATATATGAAATAATCATCATTATCGGCGGAACAACGAACATCAGGAACGAGATTGCGCTCTTTGCGGCGGCGCTCTGCTGAGCGAGACTGCCGTCAAAGCCCGTCAGGCTGAAAGCGGAATACATGATGATTGACTGAACGGTATAAGCCATTTTCTGCAAAAAGCCTTTCATCGAGAAGGTCAGGCTCTGATTGCGCTTGCCGAGCTTATATTCGCCGTAGTCAACAACATCGGCGAGCATAACGGTCTGATTGACGAACATACTGCCCGTGCCGATTGAGGTGAGCAGATAGCAGATTCCGAGGGCGTAGACATTGCCGCCGAAAAGATAGCCGACAGCCGCCATGCCGAGATAGCCTGCCGCCGCCGTTGCAAGCGAAAGCTTGTAGGTTGAGCGGTTCGTCATGAATTTTGAGCAGACGGGAATTACGAGCAGAGAAAGAACCGAGCCGACCGTGCCGAACATATTGAATGTTGACTGAAGCTTGAGGTTGCCCGCAACCGAATCGAAATAATAACTGCTGATGCCTGAGGTCATATAGAAGCCTGCGTTTGAAATCATGGCAAAAAGCATGAAAACAAGGAGCTGATCGTTATTTTTGATTGCGCTCAGAGCCGCCTTGAACGAGAATTTTTCGGGGTTTGTAATAATCCGTCTTTCTTTGGTTGAAGCAACGCTGATGCTTGCAAAAATTACAAGGAAAACAGCCGTTATTACCGACCATTTGCCGAAGCCCGTTCTCAGGCATTCGGCATCCATCTTGCTCAGTTCACTACTGGACGCTCCGCCGAAATAGGCGACGGCGATTGCGGTGAATATAACGATAATTCCCTGACCGAGACCCGAAAAGGTTCTTGCAATTGTCGAAACAAGGTTTCTGTCCTTTTCTTCGCTTGCAAACGAAGGAATCATTGACCAGAACGGAATGTCCGCAAGCGTGTTTGTCATTCCCCACAGCACATAGAGCACGGCAACATAGACATAAAGCCCGACAGAGCCGAGAGTAAAGCCGGGATTGTTGAACAGCAGGCAGAGCACAACGGCGTTGAGCATTGCGCCGCCGAGAATCCACGGGCGGTATTTGCCCATTTTTGTGTGGGTGCGGTCAACGAGCATACCCATCATCGGGTCGTTGATGCCGTCCCAGATTCTTGCAAGGGGAGCAAGCACAAGCAGAAATACCGATTTTATGCCGAGAGCGTTAGTCAGATAAATTGAGAGATAGGAATAAAACATTCCGTAGCTCAGGTCAAGGCCGACAGCCCCGACGCCGTAGCCGATTTTTTCTCTGAGAGATACCTTTTCCATCAGCAGACCACCTTTTTGTCATATAAAGTTATAATACCATAATTTTGCCCCCATATCAACAATAATATATAGTTTTTTAACAGCAATAAATATGGTTTTGAGGGGCTTATTTCCGCCCCGTCTG
>JBJEQC010000056.1:0-5988 GCA_051881555.1 Acutalibacteraceae bacterium | reverse complement strand
GGCAAAGGAGCTGCCCGTAGGGCTGAGGATTGGCAAGGTGCGGATAAAATGAATTAATACTATTTTCCGGAACGCTGAGGACAGCGTTCCCTACGAGGAAAATGTGCTGATATCAGGTGCTTTCAAGTGGGTGAACACGGCTTGTTCCAAACGGTGTTGCCAATGACTTTCATTAATTTTCGGAATACGCATCAACTTAAAATACAAAACGCCCCGTATCAATTTGCGATTGATACAGGGTGTTTTTTAATCAATTTTAAAATTATACCGTTGCGGTTTCCTTTTCTTCCGCTTTTTCAAAGGATTCCATTTTGAATTTTCCCTTATGGCGGTAGGGATAAATCTTCAGGAATATGTAGGAAGCGATTGCACCGAGGGTGTTGAGAACGATATCCGACATGGTGTCCATGAGCGGCCAGCGTTCGGGAACTATCGGGGGAATCAGCGTTTTAATCTTCGGCGTTCCCTCTGCGAGAGCGAGCGACCAGTGCTGAGCGTCGCCGGGGTAGCCGCTCATCATGCCTGCAACCTGATCGAATGTGAATTCAAACAGCTCCCAGCCCGTTGCGGCGAGGAACGAAAATCCGACCGATGCAAGAAGAATCAGCGACATCGGGGCGGTTGCCTTGCTCCTTTTGAGGATGGCGCAGGCGAGCTCGTAGCCGAAGAAAACGCAGGCGGCTCCGCCGACAAAGTGCAGAACGACATCCCACCATCTCGAATCATAATAGAGATTGAGGAATTTTCCGCCAAACGAGCCTGCCCAGATGCCGACAATGAGGAAAGACTGAACCGACGAGGGCACATAGCGGAGGATGCTTTTCTTCGGGAACATCATAAAGATTTCCCAAACAAAGGTGCAAAGGAAGTTTGCGCCGACCTGCAAGGGGTCGGTGATATCAAAAGCCTCACCCTCGGGAGGGAAAAAGCCTTTGATAAAGGCGAAAATAAGCGAGGCTCTGATTATCCACCAAAAAACGAACTGCCATTTTGGGCAGCCGTCGGAGAGCCTTTTGAGGTATTCTTTCATGTTTGTTTCTCCGTTCTTCTGTGTTTTATATACAATTCCGCTTACCATGTAAACGCAAAGACAAGTATATCAACAATAAACGGAAAAGTCAATAAAAGTTAATTTTTGTAAGAAAATCTTTACTTTTTAAACGGCGTTATGTTATGATAAAGCCATGAAGGGAGAGATTTTTTTGACCGAAAGGCTTTATTACAAGGATCAGTATATAAAAGAATTTTCCGCTAAGGTATTGTCATGCCGTGAGGGCGTAAGAGGAGCGGAGGTTGTGCTTGACAGAACCGCTTTTTTCCCTGAGGGCGGCGGTCAGCCGGGTGATACGGGCTTTATCGGCTCGGCTTGTGTCATTGACACGGTTGAAAAAGACAGCGAGGTTATCCATATCTGCTCCGAGGCGGTTCGGGAGGGCGAAACCGTCGGTTGCAGGCTTGATTTTGACAAAAGATTCACCAATATGCAGCAGCATTCGGGCGAGCATATTTTTTCGGGCTTTGTTCATTCGGTCTGCGGCTATGAAAATGTCGGCTTCCACATGGGCGAGCACAGCGTAACGGTCGATTTTAACGGCGTTATATCCCAAGAGGAGCTGTGTCGCATAGAAAAGCTTGCAAATGAGGCGGTTTATAAGAATATACCGATTGAAGCGCTCTATCCGAGCCGTGATGAGCTTTGTAATTTCTTATACAGAAGCAAAAAAGAGATAGAGGGTCAGGTCAGGCTCACACGCATTGAGGGCGTTGACCTTTGCGCCTGCTGCGGAACGCATGTTGCTCTGACGGGCGAGGTCGGAATCATCAAGGCAGTTTCGATGATGAATTACAAATCGGGAGTGCGAATAACGCTTCAAATCGGCAGAAAAGCGCTTGACGATTACCGAGAAAAGAACAGAAGCGTCAACGAGATATCGAATCTGCTCTGCGCCAAGACCGACGAGGTCGTTCCGGCGGTTGAAAGACTTCAGGCTCAGCTTCACGAAGCGAAATTTGCTTATTCTTCGCTGAAAAAGGAGCTGTTTTCGCTCAAAGCGGAAAAGGCGAGCGGCGAAAAGTACTGCGCCTTTGACGATTCGGGTTCGGCGGATGACGCAAGAATTTTTTGTGATATGCTTGCCGAAAAGGTCGGCGTTGCGGCGGTATTTTCGGGCAGCGACGAAAACGGCTATAAATATGCCGTTGCAAGCAGAACGGCGGATGTCCGCCCGATAGGAAAGGAGCTTAACTCCGCCTGCTCGGGCAGAGGGGGCGGAAAGCCCGACATGGTTCAAGGTTCGGTTTCCGCAAAGAGAAGCGAGATTGAAAAATTCTGGTCGGAGATTGATACCTGCAACATCTGATTTTGGCTGATTCGGCATTGACAATTTTGATGCTGTTATTATAAAATAAAATTATTAAATAGAAATTCGGCTAAATGTTCGGAGATAAAAATTATGAGTTTATTTGATTTTTTAAGAAAAAAAGAAATTGAAGACAAAGACTATAATATGGATTTTCCGATACCCAAACACTTACAGGCAATTTTGGTTCCTATCGGGGAAGAAAACAGTGAATTTGAAGTAACGGGAAAAATCAAATGCTCTTGCGGTGGCGAAAGCTTTGAGGTTTTAGAAAGCAATAATAAGCAAATAGTAAAAGCGATATGCAAAAAATGTAAAAAAGAATTTGTTTTGTTTGACAATGGTAAACACGGGTGGAACGGGTTTGTATGCAGAGATGATTTTCTCGACCGGGAAATGCCATTTAAACGGTATATCTGTTCTGAATGTGAAGAAAATGCTTTCGAAATAACGATATGCATACATTCACAGGGCAAAGAAGATTTTGAAGAAGAATGCTTATCGAACGATGATTCTTTTACATCGGAAGATTGGGTAAATGCATTTGAGTGGATTACCGTTTCTTTGTGTTGCATAAAATGTGGGTTGACTGACAAGGATTGGCTGGATTTAGAAACCATGTGAATTAGACAAATCGGAATTTAACGAGTTTTTTTACTCCCTCAGGCGCTATGCGCCAGCTCCCTCAGGAGGGAGCCCATACAATTAGCTTGTTTTTTGCCGTAAGCCGGTTGTATATTTGCCTCCCTCTTGAGGGAGGTGGCACGGCGGAGCCGTGACGGAGGGAGTTAAATTCTAATTTGACGGAGGAAAACATATGAGCTATCAGGACTATAAAGAAGCAATGGAACTTGCTCAAAAGTGCGAATTTTATACTACCGTAGGCGGTAAGAGTCAGGAAGAAATCATTAAATCAGAGCAAGTGTTGGGAGTTAAGTTTTCTAAACAATGCAGAGAGTTTTACGAGCAATACGGCTATCTCTCTTTCTTTGGAAATGAGATTTTCGGAATTAATCCCTATGATGATTCCGGCGTATTAGAGGGAAACTCCGTTGCGTATACCTTAAATGACCGTAAAGAATATGAATTGCCTGCCGAATGGATTCCTGTTTTTAATTTTGACGATGGGTTCATGGCATATTTAGATTATTCATCATTAAATGATGATGGAGAGCCTTGCGTTATTGTTGCCGGTTATAATGGAACAGAATATCAAGTTAAAGAAACGATTGCGGAAGATTTTGGCGAGTTTGTGCTCCAACTTGTTAAACAACAGCTTGAGGGTTAACTTCTGACTTTGTACGATGTGGGCATCGTCCGCTACAAATTGAAAAATAATATCGTAGGGACAGCCCTTGTGGCTGTCCGTGAAAACAAAAAATGTTTAACAAAAAAGCACGGGAAACGCAGGCATTGCCTGAATTTTCCGTGCTTTATTAATCTTCGGTTACACTCAGCCGAGCTGAGTGAGAACGCGCTCAACAAGCTCGATTACGCCTGCCATTCCTTTGTTAGCCATATCAAGGAAAGCGGACATATCTGCGCCGGTGAGCTTTGTAACGATATCAGCGATATATGCGGGAAGATCGCTGAGAAATGCGATGATTGAAAGCATTGTAACATCTCCTTTTTACTGTGCGTATGCGCCGACCGTCATCATAAATGCGCCGATCTGACCGCCGAATTCGGGAGCTCCGTCCATGATAAGCTTGCTTTCTTTGGTGTATTCAAGCATATCGGCAGTTCCCATAAGAATTCCGAGAGCGCTGTCAAGGCTGTCAAAACGCATGGTGAAGAACGGAAGTGCTCTCTTGTAAACGCCTCTGCCCGCCTTGGATTTGCCCGCCTTGACACGGATATATGCACAAATATCGTCATAGCCGTTGACTGCCCAGGCATAAACTCTGTCGGGACTCTTGAGCGCCCAATCGTGAATTTCTTCGTGACCCTGCTTGTTGAGAGTGCTTATTCCGCTTGAAAGGAGGTAAAAATAGCACTTAACAAGAAGCTTTTTGGTCTCTTCGTCTGCGGGAGGCTCTTTTGCCGTGAGCAAAGAGGACATCTTGAGCAGAGTCATCATAAACGCCGCAAAAACTGCGGGTTTCTTGGCAATGCCGTGCATTGCAGGCAGGGTTGCGGGAGAGATTTTTCCTTTGAAAAATGCGTTCATGGCTTCAATGCTCTTGAATTCAAGCTCAATGTGAGCATTGTCGGCAACCTTATCGGTGTGGCAAAGCCACTCGCCGCTGTTAACGACAAAATGTGTTGCATATTTGCCGTCGGGAGCGTCGGGGTCTTTTGCGCTGACCTGGATAACCGCATGAGCATGCTCAAATTTCTTGGCAAGCTTGGGGTCGTCCATAGCAATGGTCTTGATAAGGGGCAGAACCGCACAAAGGAAAATTTTATTGGTTAATATATCTTCTCTCGAAGCCATATAAATCATCCTTTCGCTGTTTATTGAAAATATCGTTTGCGGGAGCGGCTATTATGCCTCGTCGTCCCAATCGTCGTCAAGCTCGAAGTCTTTGCCCATAACCTCTCTGACTGCGGCGATGATGCCGTTCTGGTCGATGCCGAGCATTGACATGATATCCTCGTGGAGACCGATGGGGGCGAACTTGTCGGGAACGCCGAGCTGCTTGAATGCGCAGCCCTTGCCCGCTTCAACGATAACTTCGGCAACAGCGCTGCCAAGACCGCCGAGAATGTTATGATCCTCAACCGTGATGATGCGGCGGGTGTCCATAACAGCCTTGACGATTGCTTCTTTATCGATGGGCTTGATTGTGTGCATGTTGAGAACTCTGACTTTAAGACCGTCGTTTGTCTCAAGGAACTTTGCTGCCTGATATGCCTGGAAAACGCAGGAGCCGCAGGCGATAATCGTGATATCGGAGCCTTCGTTTATTGTTACAGCCTTGCCGACTTCAAAGCCGTAGTCGGTGCTGTCATAAAGAACACGGTCAAAGCCTCTGTTGATTCTGATATAATAGGGGCCGACATTGTCATATGCCGCATGAACGGCATTGTAGGTTTCGAGACCGTCTGCGGGGCAGATAACAGTCAGATTCGGCATTGAGCGGCAAACTGCAAGGTCGCAGATTGCGTGGTGGGTTGAGCCCGCCTGACCGAACGATGTTCCCGAATGGGTTGCAATGATTTTTGCGTTAACATTCTGATAGCAGATGTCGGTGTGAAGCTGGTCTGCGCTTCTGAGAGAAGCGAAAACCGAGAAGGTTGAAAGGAAGGGCACAAGACCGGCTCTCGCCATACCTGCAGCCATGCCGAACATATTCTGCTCTGCTATGCCGACGTTGAAAAATCTTTCGGGGAATTTTTCGCCGAACATACCGATTTTGGTTGACTTGCCGAGGTCAGCTGTCAGAGCGACAACCTCGGGATGCTTTTCGCCAAGCTCGCAGAGAGCTTTTCCGTAAATTTCAGCAGTTGAGAAGTTGGTTGATTCAACGGCTGTGTAGGTCATTCCTCCTGCCATAATTAGATGCCCTCCTTTTCTGCACGAGCGATGCGTTTTTCATAGTATTTGTCAAGGCTTTCCTTTGCTTTGGCGTATTTTTCATCGTCAATAGCGCCGTAATGCCATTTATAGTCGCCCTCCATGAAG
>JBJEQC010000055.1:0-6045 GCA_051881555.1 Acutalibacteraceae bacterium | reverse complement strand
CATTCAATTATAAAGAACAAACGAAAACAATAACCTTTGCCGATTTCGAAGAATCAGGCTTAGGTTCGGATATTAATGCTGTCGCTGCACCAAAAAGAAAAGTCGCATCAGCGGCTTTTCTTTTTGTCCAAGTACCCCCATTGCTTGACAACTCTCAAAAATAGGAGTAATATATAAACGGTGAGTTTTTTCTCATCGCCGATTGCAGAGTGTTTCATCTGGGAAAAGAGGAGATAGGCATTATGCTGAACTCTGGTGCGGTACTGCAACGGTCTGCATTGTTCCACCTTAAAATGCACCCAGGACAATGCCAACACTGGATATTCCGAGCCGCTCACCGTGTCTATGCACGGAAGGCGGCTCGGAATTTACGGTTTCGCTTTTATCGCTATGGTTTCATTTTCAAGTGAAACCAAATGAAACTGTTTAAAACCGTATTATTATCAATCTAATTCATTAAAAAATCTCTTTTGTCTGATTGACAAAAGAGATTTTTTAAATGTGATAAATCAGTAAATTTTGCAGGATTTTAAAATAACACTTGCAAAATTGGCTCATATAATATAGAATATATAAAGTCAGTTTTGTTATTCGGAGGTTATTTTAATGGATATTCGCAGCATGACAAAAGAACAGCTTTCGGAACGCCTTGACGTTCTGAGAGAAGAATATAATTCCTTCAAAGCGTTGAATCTCAAGCTTGACATGTCAAGAGGAAAGCCCGGTTCGGATCAGCTTGAGCTTTCAAATGCCATGCTTTCTCCCGAACTTCTCGGCAATTTCAAATCCGAAAACGGTCTTGATGTCCGCAATTACGGAGTGCTTGACGGCATTCCCGAATGCAAGAAAATCTTTTCGGAAATTCTTGAAGTCGAGCCGGAGAATATTATTATTTTCGGCAATGCAAGCCTTAACATTATGTATGATTATATTGCTCAGTGCATGATTTTCGGAGCGGGTTCGGAGCCTTGGATTAAGCAGGGCGAGATCAAATTCATTTGCCCAGTTCCCGGTTATGACCGTCATTTTTCCATTCTTGAGCATTTCGGTATTAAGATGATTAATGTGCCGACCGACGAAAACGGCCCCGACATGGATATGATTGAGGAACTCGTCAAGGATGAGAAAGTTAAGGGCGTTTTCTGTGTTCCAATGTATTCAAACCCGACGGGCATCACTTATTCAGACGAGGTTGTTCGCCGCTTTGCCGCTCTGAAGCCTGCCGCAAAGGATTTCAGAGTAATTTGGGATAACGCCTACTGCGTTCATCACATTAACGAAAAGCACGACAGCCTGCTGAACATATTTGAAGCATGCAAGGAATACGGAACGGAGGATAATTTCATTGAAGTGACCTCAACTTCAAAGATTACATTCCCCGGTTCGGGCATTTCGGCGCTTGCCGCCTCCCCCGCCAATATTGCCGATATCAAAAAGAGGATGACCGTTCAGACAATCGGCCATGACAAGATAAATCAGCTTCGCCATGCGGCATTTCTTAAAGACAAGGCGGGAGTTGAAGCTCATATGCTCCGCCACGCCGAGGTATTGAAGCCGAAATTTGACGCTGTTCTTTCCGCTTTTGAAAAGAACCTTGCAGGCAAGGGCGTTGCAGAATGGACCAATCCCAACGGCGGCTACTTCATCAGCCTTGATGTTAACAAGGGCTGTGCCAAAAGAACTGCTGCTCTCTGCAAAGAAGCGGGAGTTACCCTCACGGGCGCAGGCGCAACCTATCCTTACGGTATTGACCCCGATGACAGAAACATCCGCATTGCCCCCACCTTCCCGTCAAGGGACGAACTCTGCAAAGCGGTCGAAATTCTCTGCTTGTGCGTTGAAATTTCTGCAATCGAGAAAATTCTCGGTTAATTAATTCCCATTTTTTCAAAAAAGCTCTCGGAGCTAATACCGCTCGGTCTGTTATATCTGCCGAGTCCGAACAGCCGTTCGGGCTCGGCTTTTTTGACGATATTTACCCTTTCTTCGCAGGTAAACGCCATTTTAATGCCGTATTTTTTCAAAATTTCCTTGCTTTCTGAGCTGAAGCTTCCAAACGGATATGCAATCGCAACGGGAGCTTTGCCCGTATGCTTTAACATCTCCGTTTTCATTTTTGACGCATCTGCCCCCAAAAATTCAGCATACTGCTCAAAAGTTTCTCCTTTTTTCTTTTTTGCTCCCGAACGGGATCCCGTATTCTTATGCAGGTCATATGAATGGCTCTGAATTTCAACCGTATTACCCATGCTAAGCTCCTTAATTTCAGCCCAATTCAGGTTTGAATAGTTAAGATTATGGTCGTCAAGCTCAGTATAATAGTCGGCAAGCGCACCGACAACAAACCCGACAGCGGTGAATCCGTATTGTTCAAGCAATGGTTTTGCATAGGCATAGAGAGTTTCACAGCCGTCGTCAAAGGTTATCATAATCGCTTTTTCGGGAAGTTTTCCCTTTCCCTGCGAATAATCCAAAAGCTGAGAAACGGTCACGGTTTCGTATCCCTTTTCTTTGAGAAAAATCAGATCTTTTTCAAACTGTTCAACCGTCAGAACATATCTGCCCGCTCGGGATTCGGATTTTGTCAGCTGATGATACATGACTATCGGAAGCCCGATTTCATCAGACTGCATTGAATAAATCGTTCCGCTCACCGCAAAAAAAGAAAAGGCAATAATCATAACAGCCATGACCGAGGCGATAAAAATATATATTTTTTTAATTCTGAACACCATCAAATCCACACCCTCTTTGATTCAATCTTATTCATATCAGCGCATTGTTAGAATTGATAATTACTTATCACATTTTTGCATTTTTATGGTCGTTTGTGTCAAAAATTTATTGGCGGGCTTTTTTCTATTGCATTTTATCAGATAATATCTTATATTAGTATTTGGAAGCAGAAAACAGAGAATAACCGAAAGAGGAATATATAAATGAGCGTATTCAACATAATAACCCTGCTCGGCGGTCTTGCCATGTTCCTGTTCGGCATGAGCACCATGTCAAACGGACTTGAAAAAACCGCAGGCGGAAAACTTGAAAAAACACTTCAGAAGATGACGGACAAGCCCGTTAAAGCTCTGTTACTCGGAGCGGCGGTAACGGCAACGATTCAATCCTCCTCTGCAGTTACGGTCATGCTTGTAGGCCTTGTTAACTCGGGCATTCTGAAGCTCGGGCAATCCGTCGGCATTATTATGGGTTCAAACATCGGAACAACTATAACCGCATGGGTTCTGAGCCTTGCAGGCATTGAAAGCGATAATTTCTTTGTCAGCCTGCTTAAGCCTTCGTCATTTTCGCCGATAGTTGCTTTCATCGGCATTATGCTTATTATGACATCGAAAAAGCCCCGCAGAAAGGATATCGGCGGAATCTGCATGGGCTTTGCGGTTCTGATGTTCGGCATGGAGCTGATGAGCAATTCCATGTCTCCGCTTGCGGAAATGGAAGAATTCAGACAGCTGATGGTTATGTTTAATAATCCCCTGCTCGGTCTTGCCGTCGGCATAATTATGACAGCGGTTATTCAAAGCTCGTCGGCAACGGTCGGCATTTTGCAGGCGCTCTCTCTGACGGGCGCGCTCTCATACGGAATGGCTATCCCCATAATCATGGGTCAGAACATCGGCACCTGCATCACGGCTCTGATTTCAAGCATCGGAGTCAGCAAGAACGCAAAGCGTGTTGCGGCGATTCATGTTTATTTTAACCTTATCGGAACTGCCGTTCTGCTTTCCGTTTATTATATTCTGAACATGATTTTTCATTTTGCTTTTTCGTCCGAAGCTATTGCTCCGGCAGGAATAGCTATAGTTCACAGCATTTTCAACATTGCGACAACGCTGATTCTGTTTCCGTTTTCAAAACAGCTTGAAAAGCTTGCGGTTAAAACGGTTAAGGATAAAGATAATGTCACAAAAGAAACATTTCTTGATGACAGACTTCTCAATTCCCCCTCCCTTGCCATTTCGGAATGCCGCAACTATACGGTCAGGATGGCAAAAATTGCAAACGAAGCTTTGCTTGATTCAATAAAGCTGATTGATAATTATGACGAGAAAATTGCTGATAAAATCGTTTCGGACGAGCAGGCTCTTGATGAATATGAGGATAAGCTCGGCACATTCCTTGTTAAAATTGCAGGTCACGACCTTTCAAAAGAGGACAGCAACACCATTTCAACTCTGCTTCACGCAATCGGAGATTTTGAAAGAATCGGCGACCATGCGGCAAACATGCTCAAAACCGCTCAGGAAATCAATCAGAAAAACATCCGTTTTTCCGACGATGCAAATGCCGAAATCAAAGTCGCAACAAACGCCATCAAAGATATTCTCGCCCTAACCGTCAAAGCGTTTTCGGATAATGATGTCGAGCTTGCGCTTGATGTTGAACCGCTCGAACAGGTTATTGATAATATCATCTCTGAGATAAGAAACAGACACATTTCCCGCCTTACGGGAGGCAACTGCACGATTGAGCTTGGCTTTGTTCTCTCCGACCTTCTGACAAACTATGAGAGGGTTTCCGACCATTGCTCCAACATCGCCGTTGCGCTGATTCAGATCAGCAATTCGGTTTTCGACACTCACGAATACCTCAACGATTATAAAAATGCGGGCGGCGAAAGATTCACCGGCGCATTTGAAGGCTTTAAGAAAAAATATATATTACCCTGAAAGGACTGATTAAAAATGAAAAAAATCAAAGCATTATTAACCGTTGCCGTGCTTATCGCACTTGTTCTCACTGCAACTGCCTGCGGCAAAACCGCAAGCGATACGCAGACAACCACTGCAGAAACAACCGCAGGAACAACAGTCACCGCTTCGGGTGAAGCGGTTGAGCTCGGAACAGGCTCAAAGCATTTCAGATTTAAGGTTGTTGACGCAAGCGGAGAAGAAAGCAGTTTCATAATCGGAACAGACGAAGCAACCGTCGGCGAAGCGCTTCAGAAGCTCGGCTTGATTGAAGGCGAAGAAGGCGACTACGGTCTTTATGTCAAGACGGTTAACGGAATTACCGCCGATTATGACACCGACGGAACTTATTGGGCATTCTACATTAACGGAGAATATGCCATGACAAGCGTTGACATGACCGAAATCACGGAGAACACCGAATATATGCTGAAAGTTGAATAATAACAAACAATTATCTTTCAAAAAATGCACGCAGAGGACATTTTGAAAAACCCCTGCGTGCATTTTTTATCTGTTAAAAAAACTCCGTAACCGTTATGAATGGCTGATATGATAATCAATTCTTTTGAATTATTATTCTCTTAAAAATCGCATAAACCAAATAGCCAAAAACAACTCCGAGAACATTTAAAATAATATCATCAATATCCGCCACTCTGCCCTCGATATACTGTAAACACTCAATCGCCATAATAAATTCAAAACCCAATCCGACTGTTTTTATTATTCCCGCCGTTTTTCTTAAAGGATAAAGGAATCCGAACGGAACGAAAAGAACCATATTCCCTACAAGATTTGAAACAAGCCTCATAAACGCAACCTTTGGCGGGATATTATTCCCGTAATTTCCATTCAGAAAGTTAATTATTGTGTTAAAAGGTTTCAATTGTAATGTTCTTTCAATCACACAGTCGCTATATACTTTTATTCCGTTTGAAGATATATCAACAGTTTTTCCCGACGGAAAAACCAAGCTCAGATTTAAACTGTCAAAAAAGCTTATTTTTACTAACGGTAAAACCGTCAACGCTAAAACTAAAATAATATAGCAATAAAAAGTACATTCAACAATAAAATTTTTAATATGTATTCTTCCTTTTCGATTAATACATGCTTTTATCGGAATGTATACTATCATAAAAAGAAACAAATAAAGCATAAAAGAAGTAATATATGCTGACATCAAAAACACCTCCTATATAATTCTAATTATACACTATAATTCACAAAAAATCAACTGTTTTCTTCCAATTAAGCAAAACACCCAAGCTCTGCGAAAAAGCCGAGTTCGGGTGTTTTGATTTATTTGTTTATTAATTACTGATTCATTGTG
>JBJEQC010000054.1:0-6052 GCA_051881555.1 Acutalibacteraceae bacterium | reverse complement strand
ATCCTGATCCGCCAACGGAAGTATGCGATATAGCTATTTCGAAACCGTCCGAAACTTCCATTGAATATGGTGACAGCATTATTCTCCATATGGAAATTAAAGGAGCATTGCCTGAAGGCGCATATATTGAATGGTCTGAGAGTAACGGCAATTTTGATATGAATGTTTCTAATGACGGTATGACCTGCAAAATTACTCCGAGATCAAGCGGAAAAACAGTTTTCAGAGTTACTGCTTATGATGAGGACGGCAATGTTATCGGTTATGCCTCGCAGGAAATGACCGCAAAAGCTGACCTTTGGCAGAAAATTGTTGCGTTCTTCAAAAAGATTTTTGGATTAACAAGAACAATCCCTGCTTTTTATAAAGAAGTTTTATAAGCATTATATGATTGAGGAGTAATAATAGATTTCACGGCGGAGGTATTATGCTTCCGCCGTTTTGATATATTTTGATCATGTAAAAACATTAAAAGTATTTTATTGATCAAAGGAATATTGGTCGAGGATAAAGAAAAAATCATAATTAAAAAATCATCGGGGCAGCGCCGAAGCCGACGCTGCCCCAATGATTTTATGGAGGTTTGAGCAGTCAAAGAATGTCTCTGACTCGGAGTTGTCTGATTTATGAAGTGCCGATTACTTGCGGTTAATTATCTTTGCACGGATTCCGCGGGTCGATTTTGCAAGCTTCTGAGCGGCGTCAACAGCCTTAAAGCCGAACTTGTTGATAATTAAATCCGCTTCGCCCATGAGCTCCATGTAGTCGTTGCAGAAGCCCTTTTTGAATTTAAAAATTCCGTGGAGAGGGTTGTTCTCGTCGGGATAGCCGCCTCTGAAGTCATAATAATTACAGCCCCGTTCGATTGCCCAGCGTATCATTTCCCATTGAACAAGGTAGTTCGGCATGACATTGCGGTATTCGTTGGAGCTTGCGCCGTAGACATACCACTCCTTGTCGCCGCAGATAACATTCAATGCGCCTGCAATGGTTTTGCCCTCGTATTTGGCAAGATAGATCCTTGCGTCGTCGCCGAATGCGTCCATGATTCTGCGGAAATATGAAGCGTCACGGGTTGCAAAATTATCTCTTTCGCCCGTTATCAGCATAAGGTCGTGGAATTCTTCGCAGGCTTCCGCTCCTTTGGTTTCAACCGTTACTCCTTTTCTTGCCGCAAGGCGGGCATTGTAGCGGGTTTTGGGGTGGAACGAAGCCATGACCTCATCTTCGGTTTTTCCTGCGATATCAAGCCTGAAAATGTATCTTGCCTGAATCGTGTTGAAAGCGGCGTTATGATCCTTGAAGGTGAAGCCGAGATTCTTTAAAAGGTCAATATATTCCGTGTTTGAGGCAAGTGTGTCGGTGTCAATCTTAAAAGTGTATGCTTTGTTTTTGACGCCGTATTCTTTAACGGCGGTGAGCAGCTCAGTGACGGTTTCCTTGTCGGCAAGGTCGCAGACAGGTCCCCTCGGGGCATACATCATCTTGAACGGCGTCATGGGTATCTGACGGAGTAAAACTGCGCAAACGCCTTTTATATTTCCGCTTTCGTCACGGCTGATAAAGCCTCTCCATTCCCATTCTTTTTTGACCTTTCCCCATGCCGAGGTCTGCATCATATGACCTTTCGGGTTTGAACGGACAAAGCTGTCAAATTCCTGTGCATTTTCAATCTTTACGGTTTCCATAGCGACTCCTTTCAGCGCTGATTAAGCTGTATGGCTCTGCCGAGCAGAGCGTCTTTAGTATTTTCAATTTTTTCTTCCATGACCTCGTCAAGGAGAATATTCAGAATTTTTCCCATTTCGGGCGAGGGTATGAAGCCGAGCTTTTCAAGCTCTTTTCCGCCGATTGCAAGATCGCCGAGCTTCATGCAGGCGTTTTCTTTTTCAATATCGCCGAGAATTTCAAGCCCTTTTTCATTTGCCTTAAGACTTTCGCTCAAAAAAGCGGGATTCTGAGCCGAAACATCGGCAATCCGAACCTCAAAAAGCTGTTTTACGGTTTCAAATCCGAGCAGGGAAATATATTTTTTATAGGTCTTTTTGCTTATTTTATCGGGCAGAAAATCGTGATATTCAACGAGATTGCAAACCCGTTCACGGAATTTTGACGAGGTTTTGAGCCTTGTCAGAATATTATAAGCAATAATTCTGCTTTTTTTGGCGTGAGAATAAAAATGGTCAACTCCGTTTTCATCGGTTGTTTTGCATTCGGGCTTTCCCGAATCGTGAAAAAGCATGGCGAAGCGAAGCTCGGGAGTGGGGCTTACCGTTTCAACCGCCTTGACCGTGTGCCCCCATACATCAAAAATATGCCTTTCGTGATGCTGAGAACAGCCCTTCATCGCCCGAAGCTCGGGGAATATGAAGAAAATCACATCTTCATATTCTCTCAGAATTTTTCCTGCGTTTTTGCCGCAGATAAGCTTTGACATTTCAACAAATATTCTTTCAGCGGAAATATGCTCCAAAAGCCTGTAATTTTTGTGAATGCTTGCCGCTGTTTCAGCCTCAATCTCAAATCCGAGAGTTGCCGAAAACCTCAATGCACGCAGAATCCTGAGCGCGTCTTCGCCGAAACGCCTGTCCGCTTCTCCGACGCATCTGACGACTTGTTTTTCAATATCTTCTTTGCCGCCGAACGGGTCAACGAAGCCCGATTCAGGGGAATACGCAATGGCGTTAACGGTGAAATCCCGCCGTGAAAGATCCTCGCAGATATCCGAGGCGAACTCAACCTTGTCGGGATGACGGTTGTCGGAATAGCCTTTTTCAATTCGGAAGGTGGTTATTTCAAGGCTCATTCCGTCGATAATAACCGTGACTGTTCCGTGTTTGATTCCCGTTTCAACCGTTCTGAAATCCTTGAAAGCTGCAAGAGTTTCGCACGGCTGAGCGGAGGTCGCAATGTCCCAATCGTGAGCCGGAACGCCCATGAGCATGTCCCTGACAGCCCCGCCGACAACGAAAGCCGAATGACCGCAGGAAGAAAGATTTTCGATTGCTCTATTGACTTGTTGAGGAATATTTATTACCATAGTATTATACCAAAAACGGAGTGATTTTAATGAACATACAGATTTTCGGAACAAATAAATGCTTTGACACCAAAAAAGCGCAGAGATATTTCAAGGAGAGGGGAATCAAGTTTCAATTCATTGACCTTTCTCAAAAGAGCCTGAGCAAGGGGGAATATAACAGCGTTAAAGCCGCTGTCGGCTCAATGGAAGCCCTTATCAACGAAAAATCAAAGGCTTACGAAAAGCATTTTATAAAATATCTTGCAAGCAAAGAGGCTGTTGAAGAAAAGCTGCTCGAACACGGCGAGCTTTTCAAAACCCCTATTGTCCGCAACGGAAAGCAGGCAACCGTCGGCTATTGCCCCGAAATCTGGAAAGAGTGGGATTAATAAGCCTCAAATTTTGCGATTGTTGCGAAGCACCTTGCCTGCTCAATGACGAGCTTGAAGCGCTGAATCCTCATTTCCTTGAATCGGCAGATACGTTTGTAGCCGATAATCGTTCCTGAGAATATTTTTTTCCATTTTCCGTCGATTTCAGCATAAAGCGAGAATTTTTCAATCTGCTGACCCGTTCTGATATGCTCTCCGAGAACGATTTTATCGATATCATAGTCATCTCCGAGGTCAAGAATCAGTTCTGCACCCTCGGGATTGTCGCCCGAGTGCCAGTAATCCTCGGGGTCATGGCTGAGAGCCGCCTGACCCGTGTGCTTTTCGTCAAGATGGCGGTTATCCGTCATTATCGAATCATCGGCAAGATTTTCGTTGAAATCTATTTCAAGCTGAGCACCCATTGAGAGCAGGGTTTCAACATCTTTTTCGTGGAATTTTCCCTCGGGTGTCGGGGGAATGTTCAAAAGGAAATTGGCATTTGAACCGACCGAGTTATAGTATATTTCCATAAGCTTTGAAAGCGGTTTGACCGAATAATCCTCGTCGGCGTGATAAAACCAGCCTTTTCTTATCGAGGTGTTGACCTCTGCGGGGTACCAAATCAGCTTGCTGCATTTTTTAATTGCTTTCCTGCTGCCCAAATCAAGGGCGGTGGGATTTATTTTTTTGGGCGGTTTTGAAACATCGCTCTGACTTGCGGCGTTAATCAGCTCATAGTTTGAATGCCAATAGGGCACAACGCTCCATTCGCTCTTTCTGCAAACGCCCGCCTCATTGCCGCACCAGCGTACATCGGGGCCGCAGACATTAATTGTTGCGTTGGGCTGAAGCTCACGGACGAGCTTATAATAGCCCTCCCAATCGTATTCCTGTTTCTTGCCGTTGGGGCCTTCGCCGCACGCTCCGTCAAACCAGACGCAGAAGATATCGCCGTAAGCGGTCAGAAGCTCACGGAGCTGATTTTTGAAGAAACGGTTATACGCTTCGCCCGAGCCGTAGGTGGCTTCGTGCCTGTCCCAGGGCGAAAGATATATGCCGAATTTCAGTCCGAATTCCTTGCAAGCCTTTGCACATTCGGCAACAACATCGCCCTTGCCGTCTTTCCAAAGGCTTGAACGAACGCAGTAATCCGTGTAGGCAGTCGGCCAAAGACAGAAGCCGTCATGGTGCTTTGCGGTCAGAATCATGCCTTTCATTCCCGCAAGCTGGCAGACCTTCGCCCATTGGCGGCAGTCCAGCTTTTCGGGGTTGAAAAGCTCGGGGTCGTCGTTGCCGTTGCCCCATTCGGAATTGGTGAATGTGTTCATTCCGAAATGAATGAATGAATAGAATTCAAGCTCCTGCCATTTTATCTGCCGTTCGCTCGGAACGACGGAAGCGGCATATTTAACATAATCGGGAGTTTTGCTCATATCAGTTTTCCTTTCTGCCGATTATGTCGGCGTTGGTTATTTTTTTGATTGAACAGTTCCAATAATCCTCGGAGATTTCATTGTTCATGGCACAGCGGATAAGCCCGATAAGCGACGGCCGTTCAAAAACATAGCTGAACATTTCGGGCGGAAGCATACCACGGTCGGCATAGGCGAGCATCCTGAATTTTTCGGCGTCATCGCCTGTCAAGCCGAGTTTTTTTATCAAAAGCTGCAAATCGTGCTCGTTAGGCGGCGCATTGTTTTTGCCTTTTTCGATATTGCTGATGTACTGAGCTGTTTTGTTCAGCTCCTCGGCAAGCTCACCCTGCGACAGACCTTTTTCTTCACGAAGCTGTTTGAGCATCGTGCCGAAAGGCGTCGGAGAAAACATTCGGGCTCCTCCTTTCCGAATAATTATTTGAAAACTTTATCGGCGTATTAAAACACCTTTCATAAACCGGGTTTCGTTATGTGTTTCATATATTATTTTCTTTTCTTCTTCCGTGCATCCGATCAGTATTTTGATTTCCGAATCTTTCTTCATCAAATCAACAATACACATTATCGCATCAATCTTTTTTTCACCGCTTCCAACCCATACATCTATCCCTGCACCGTCCATGGATGATGTATCTTTCAGATATCCGTAATCAACTCTGTAAATGAAATCGGGATACTTAGGATGTGCGGTTCCTTTTGGCCTGTCAATTACAATTTCCGAATTGGCTGCCAATTTATCCAATGCTTCCCAAAATTCTCTGTTATTTTGCATATTGTCAACCTCTCGCAAATTGGGATTTGACGGTTTCTTTATGTAGATATGACTTCGATTTTATGCATTGAAGTACATATCATAAACGATATAACCGTGTATGCCATCCAATGAGCCTTCATATGTCTCTTGACACATCATGCAGCGGGGTTCTTTCATTGGATATCCGCTTGTCGGGAAAATGTTATATTCCGATGATGTCCGAAATCCAACTTGATTATAAAATTTATAATTTCCTTCAACGGTTATTCCCTTAAAGCCCGATTCTTTTACTTTCTCAATTCCCATCATCAACATGGCTGTTCCGATTCCTTGGCGAAAATAATCCGCATGAACGGATACGGGTGCTAACATAACAATTTCGGAATCCGCTTCGTCGCCATGTCCTCCATCTCTTGCGGGTGACAGCGGAAATTTTGAAAATAAAAAGTGCCCTACCACCTTGTCG
>JBJEQC010000053.1:0-6125 GCA_051881555.1 Acutalibacteraceae bacterium | reverse complement strand
TTAACGGTTTCGCTATGTATGAAGATGCCGAGGTTTTTGAAGAAGGCGAAACATACTATTCGACTTTCAGAATTTATCCCAAAGAAAACTACATTATGCCGATGGTTTCAAATAACAGCGAAAATATATCTTTCAAAATTATTAAATCAAAAGGGACTGTCGAAGTCGGCTACAATTGCACATCCGTAACAAGCAACGGGGAGTATGCGGATTATTATGAGATGAAAATCACATATACCGTTGAGGCTCCCGACCCGACCGGCATTGCGAGAATCCCGTTCCTCATTGCTCGGTTTTATGAATCGTCTTTAGAGTTTTTTGTTCAGACTTTTATCCAGCCTATTGTCGATGTGATAGTAGAAATATTAAATAAACATGCAAAATAATTATTAATTCCGTTATTTATGGCGATTGATAAGTGCGGGTTAGTTAACGGAAAAGTAACAGTATTTTTAATAATTAAAAACAAAAATAACGCAGGCAACTTGAACGATGAATCCGGGTTGCCTGCGTTTGCATTTTCTGTTGATATGCTTTGAACAAGAGTCTTGCTATTTGCGGAATAAATATATGAATATTTAATTTGATGAATCCGTGATGTTATTCGAACCGAAAACAACAAATCCGAACCCATTGCCGATTGGCATTAAGTTCGGATTTCAACATTGTGGTGGAGCCAAAGAGAATTGAATTTTTCGTACGGACAGCATCATTTTTTCAAAAGTTTTTATATTTACACCGGTTTTATGGTTTAATAAAAACTTGAACGGCAGAGAAACTTTCCGCTCTCTGCCGCTGTTCAAGCTTTATTCTGATTTCAGATGTTCCTGACAGAATGCATCGGGAAATACAAATATCTTTTCACCTGCGTTAAATTTAACGCGGATTTTCTTTTGTGCTTTATCCATAAAAGAAACTGTACCTGTTCCGAACACTTTATGGCGAACGTTATCACCGACCTTGACATCGGGGATTTCAATTTTTTCTTTCGGCTTTTGCATCGGCTGCTGAACACTTACGGCAGGGCTGACTTTCTGTTGACTAATCCCGTATTTTTGACCAAGAGTTGCCGTTTTCGGTACTGATTGAGCTTGTTTTGCTGTTACTGTTTTCTTAGAAGCTTCATCCTCATCGCTCTCGTCAATCGCCGACATAATAGCGGATTGCAACGACAGTGTTGCCTGTTGACTTGCATAGAGAGCGTCAAACTCTTCTCGCTTAAGAACAGTATCCCAACCGCCGACATCTTCACCGTCGTGCATATCAATACCGGTGTAATTGAGACTTGAATTTTCATAGCGACGGAAGCCGAAGATGCCTTGATTCATCTTTTCCGGGTCAAACAATCCGATTTCGCAAAGAATGTCAAAATCTTTAACGGTTAAGCCGGTTACCTTTTTGAACAAATCAGGCTCCAACTGTGTAATAACATCTTTGATTGTCTGTTCACGGAAATCCGTAAGGTACATAAAAGAAGGAATGCGGGCTGCTAATTTAAGAAGGTTTTCCTGAACTTGCTTACGAAGAGACTTTATCTTCTTTTCTTCCTCGGTAAGCTCTTTTTTCTCTTTTTTGTCCTTCTTATCATCGTTGTCCTTTTTCGCTTTTTTAATCGCTTCACTGCGGTTAATGATGGTTTCAATTTCCTGATTGAGCGAACGGAAGCCTTCAATTTTCATTAAAGCCTCAAGCGCTTCGGGTTTTTCCTGCAAGCGTTTCAGGGTATCGTTATCAACATGAACAAGAAGCGCCGTTTGCCAGCGTTTTGCAAGCAAGGTGGCAGATGTTCCGGCGTAAGTGATATCAAGCACATCCTGCGCCGAAATCACATTCATTGAAGCACCGTCAAACGCAAGAACAGGCAGGAATTTCATAAATTCTCCGACTTTGACTTCCGGGTTGGACTCTGTTGTGTTGAGGCGGCATGAATAATCCGAAATCTGTCTCAACGCTCTGTTAAGAGCAAAGTCAAAAATATAGCACTCCTGCTTTATGATTTCCGTTTTACCGTCATCGGTTTTTGTTGTCCAGGGGGATTGAACACGGAAAGCGGACTGGAAGTATGTTTCCGGTGATTTTAAGTTGCAAAGCATGAAAATGCCCGTCCACGGTCTTACGGTAACGCCTGTCATCAGTTTTCCGCAAGACAGAGTGATTGTTTTGGTTCTCAACGGGTCTCCCATGGCTGCCTTTACAGGCGGTAACGCATCAATGCCGATACCGGCTTTTGTACCGGCGCAAACAATAATTTTATAATCGTTAAAAAACTTATTTGCGGGTGATTGCAACAGATTACCCATAGCAAAGCAAGACGCAACCGACGGCAAATACCACACCGTATGGGTAAGCGAATTCTTTAAGGTTGAATCGGAAAACGGCATCGGCGGCTTGTCATTGCCAAGCTTTAAGCCGTCAACAACATTGCCCTTACCCTGAATAAGCTCAAGCCATTTCTGAACGTAATCCTCATACACAAATCGTGCGCTCTCAAAGTCGCCTTTTTCCTGAAACTCAGCTTTGAAAAATTCATTGAGGTCAAATTCATCAAATTCTCCACCCATAGCGACCTGAGTGATGCTGTCCGGCACTTTATAGGTCAGCATAACCATTCGGGGCAAAGCGGCGTATGGATTCTCTCCGTCGCCTTTCCATGAGAGCTTCGCATTCTGCTCGTCGGAATAAGTCCAGTTAAATATCTGGTCTTCAAGAAATTCACCTGTGTATAAAGCGCGAAACGGAGTGCCTGAAAGATAAAGATAACATTTCGTGGTAATATCAATCCATGTTTCGTTGATGGCATCTCCTGCCTCGGTTGCCTGATATTTTTCGGGGTCAAACTGCGCTTCGGCTTCTTCATCAACATTTTCAAAAAGCTTCTTTGCGTTTTCACGCCAGGCGCCGAAATGGTATTCATCAAAAATAACCATATCCCAGTTGGTGGTATGTATGAATTCGTTTTTCGGCTTGATGCCGCCGTTTTCGTTAGTCCCCAACAGATTCTGAAAAGAGCCGAATACTACAATAGGCTTTGATTTGTCACATTGGGCATACAAACGGTCAAAACTTGTTTTATCGTATTTTGCTTCTTTATCGGAGACAAATTGCCAGCCCTCAAAATCAACATGGGTTTCTAAGTCTTCATACCATGCGGATTCAACCGCGGGCTTGAAGGTGAGCACAAGTATTTTTTTGTAGCCTAACTTTTTTGCCAGCTGGTATGCGGCAAAGGTTTTGCCGAAACGCATTTTGGCGTTCCAAAGGTATTTGGGAGGACGACGGGGGTCTTCTTTTTCCATTCGCCTGAAATATTCGGCGGTATCCTCAACGGCCTTTTTCTGTTCAGCCCTCATACTGAAATGCGCTGTTCTGCCGACGGTATATTTTGTGTTGCTGCGCACGGAATCAATGACGGCAAGTGCTTCTTTTTCCGAAACTTTGAACCATTCGTTACGGTCTTCCCCCTCATTTAATTGTGCGTACCCGTTTTTTCTTAAAACGGCATGAATATCTTTGTCGGTAAAGCAGGTGCCGTCATCACGCATGGCGGAAACCGTGAACAAAGTCTTATGGTGAAGCCCTGCGGTGTGGATTTGTTCCTTGATTCTTTGCTCAACATCTTCTTTATCCGTGTAGCCGATTTTGATATATCCCTTATGGTTCGGAACATCGGGCAGAATATAGCCGTAAACGGTAGGGCGGACAGCAGGACGGGATTGGAGGATTTGACTTAATGATATCGTGTTAGCCATTCTCATCACCACCTAAATCCATCGGTTTAATCATAGATTCTATAAAATCAATTTCTTCCTGAGTAAGATTGTATTTTTTGTATAATTCTTCATCTGTCCAAGGTTTAGAGAAGTCTTGAAGAGGAACATATGAGTACACTTTTTTTGATGTGTGTTGCGTGCTTTTTTGCAACAGAACTAAATGACGAAAAAATTTAGTTGAAATATATGATATTGCATTATTCGCTTCTTTTTCTGAAGAAAATGGTCCGATGACAAGATATGTCTCAGAACAGCATGTGTCAGGTTTACCTAATATTGGTTTTCCTAATATTTGATGAGGAAAATCTTCACCTGCGCCATAAGCCGCAGAAATATATACTTTGTATTTTGAAATCCATTCTCTATTCACAACAACTTCACTGCGCTCAATATATCCAATTCGCTTGTTAGCATATATTTGAATTGAATCCTTACCAGGCGTATCATCTCCACGAACATATGTCCTAAATCCAAATGGCTTTTGAGTGCTAACTATTTCAGAAAAAGATCGTTCGGATTTAGCTGCTACTTTATGATAAATAGATACAGCTTCATTATATCGAATAAAACAGTCATTACCACTTTCAAGCAAAGGTCTTATTGCTGTAACTGCATTACCATTTCTAACTGTTTTTATTTCACAAAGTCCTGAAAAGTCTCTTTCCCACAAAAAATAACATACGCCGCCTTTAATCTCAACACCATTAAAGCACTCACTTGAAATTGGGTAATCCACAAGTTTTCTTATTTTGTTATCAGATAACATTTCGTTTCTGAAATTATCTAAACCACGCCCACCAGAATACCATCTTGATGGTATAATCATAATCAAAAAACGGGGTTTTAGTTTTTTAGCTTGTTCAACAAATGTATTGTATAAGGGAGTTGCGCTACCACCACCACCCCCGTCGCTTAATTGATATGGTGGATTACCGATAATAACATCAAATTGCATTTGAAATATCTCCTCAGGTTTAGAAAAATGTATGAATTCATATGCGTGAGTCTCGAGCTCTTTGCCACGGTCATACTGACCTTGGTTGGCTCCGCAAAAAACACATTTTCCATTTTCCCAAGTATGTTTCGTCCTGCGAAATCGGATATTACCCTCGGCATTATCAAAATGTGTAATAGAGTACGGACCGTTGGGATATTTGGAGCAATAGACGCTTCTGCGAGCCAGGAGGCTTGTCAATTCCGTAATACCGATGGCATAAAGCTGGTTGTGGAATATATGGTCAATTCTTTCCTGAAGCTGTTTCTGAAAAGCGATATCATATTCGTCAAGAGGAACGTTCAGTCTCTTCTTTTCCGAAATTTCCAATGAGCGTTCTTTGTAGCCGGGTAATTGTGCGGCAAGACATCTCTTTGCAATTTCACGCAGAAAAACGCCGGTTTTTGTTGCCGGGTCAAGAAATGTTGTATTCGGGTCGGCAAATAATTCCTGAGGTAAAAGATCAAGCATTCTGTTTACCACTTCGGGTGGGGTAAACACTTCGTCATTGGAGAGATTCGCAATACATGAAAGAACATCAGGCACATGCGATGCGTGGGTAGATACTCTGTCAAAGAATGATTGTTCAGCCATTTTCTTTTAACCTCCTGTAATGATGCGGCGGATATTCCCGAAGCGGTTTCGGCATATATTCACCCGTCACGGGATTTATTTCAAGATAGTTGTCAATATCATCAACGCCTGAATCCAATGTAAGTTGCCTTTGATTCCGTGGCGTCTCATTCGCCTTTAAAAGCACATCAAGCCGATAATCCCGGCGCTTGAGCATATACATTCTTCCGCAGGTCTTGAATTCCGCAAAAGTGATAAATTCCTCTGTATCCTGTTGATTTTCATCAACGCACATCATAGTCAGGGCATTTCCGCATATAATATTTTTTGAAAGAATGTAGCGCACAGATTCTCTTGTCTCTTCGTTGCAGTCTTTCTTGCAAGCGGCTTTATATGCTTTATTCCATATATCAAAAAGCCTTTGCCTGCATTCTTCGGCGTTATCCTGCATAATATCAACGCCATAAAGCGATGCCACCGCCCGAACGGACAACCACTCCCAAGCAACACGGTCTGTTTTGGCATCTTTCTTAACACGGACAAGTTTTCGTTCCAGTATTTCGGCAAGAAAATTGCCGTCACCGCAAGCCGGTTCAAGGAATGTGGCGTCAACATTGTCACATTGCGTTGCAACCAGATCGCACATCGCTTTTACTTCCCGTTCCGCTGTAAAAACCTCGCCACGCTCGGCAACCCTTTCTTTGGATTTGACTTGTTTTTTCATATTTGCACCTCTGCTTTTCGCAGAATGTATCCATTTGCGAAAAGAAAAATAGCCGTAATTCTTC
>JBJEQC010000052.1:0-6151 GCA_051881555.1 Acutalibacteraceae bacterium | reverse complement strand
AAAATCCCCTTGAGCTTTGATATTTCAGTCTATTACGCAATACTAACGTTACCGTACGTGACGGACTTGTCGGTTAGCAAAGCTAAGTAGTTTGCAGCCCCGCATGGCTTCTGCTGTGCGGGGTTTTGCATATCAAAAACAAGAAGTAAGCATAGACATATATATATATATATTATTTGCCCATGTATGCAAATATCGACAAGCACAGTCAGCGTTACATACATAACTTGGACAGGAACAGCTTTCACGGTACAACATTAACGAAAAGACAAATGCCGTCATCCGGCTTGTCTTTTGATTTAGGGTGCATCCTCGTCGTAAATGACGGCGTAAGCCTGCTTGAACCGATACCGTGCAAAGCCTTGCTTTGCCCCTTTACGGCCGAATGTAGTAGTTGCTTGCCTTGAAATGCTTCTGTGCATAGTAGTGTGCGCTTATTGCTTATGCTTTGTTAAAAAAGCACGGCGTTTTTACGCCGCCAATGTACAACAAAACTTTTCTGCCATTGTATTGCTTGGTAAAATATGTTTGAAAATGCTTATATCTTTCTTCCGTACAGAATGGAAAAAGTACCGGATATGGATGAAGGAGGATTTGTCGTTAACTTTCCCGATCTTCCCGGCCGTATTTCTTGCGGAAATACCATTGTTAAATAATTCTGTTGTTTGAAACAAGAAATAAGAGTTTGTTAATGCATTTCAGAGCTGCCATATGGCGGCTCTTTTTTTGTTGCTTCAAATTTTGAGTCTATCTTACATACTTTCAATAACACCAATCCAGATTAAATTATAATCCGGAAAAAATCAAGTGTCAATAATTAAACGGAGGTTTTTTATGATTCCGAAAAAAATATTTAATGAACTCGATTCGCCGCAGCAATTACCATTCGACGGGCAATTTATTGCAAAATGTCCTTGCCACGATGATAGGCATCCCAGCCTGTATATCAAAGAAGACGAAGAAACCGGCAATATACTTCTTCACTGTATGGCCGGGTGTAAAACAGAAGATATTGTTAAATCGTTGGGTCTGGAAATGAAAGATCTTTTCGCCAACAATGATATCGGTCAAATAAAATGCAATGGTCAAAAAGAAAGCACCTATTTTTATTACGATAAGTCGGGGGTTCAAGTTGCCAAAAAAGCGTGTTACAGAAACCCGGACGGTTCTAAAACATTTTGTTGGTTTCATTTGGAAAACGGAGAGTGGGTTAAAGGCTTAAATGGCATTGATGTTCCTTTGTACAATCTTCCGTCTATCTTAAATGCGGCAGAAACCGTCTATATCGTTGAGGGCGAAAAGGATGCCGATTCTCTTCAAAAAATGGGCTATATCGCAACAACATCCCCGCACGGTGCAGGGCATAAGTGGGATTCAAAGAATTACAACAAATTTTTCAAAAACAAAGATGTGGTTATTCTGGCTGACAATGATGATGTCGGAAGAAATCATGCAAAAGATGTAGCAACATGTGTTTCGGGCGTTGCAAAAAGCGTCAAACTCATTCCTTCCGAAAATATCTGCTGTGACCTTAAGGAACACGGCGATATTTCCGATATAATCGAAAGCCTTGGAGAAGAAGCGGCAAAAGATCTTCTTTGTGTCGCAGTTGAAAACTCAGGTTATTATTCGATACCCAAGACCGATATTGGTGTAATGCCGAGCTTCTGTTATTCAAACGGAAACAAAGTGATGGTTAATCCTGCTTTGCTTGCCGAACAAATCAAAGAAGACGGTTTGTTTATTCTGGTTAAAGAAAATGAGTACAGCAACAACAATGTATGGATGTTCAGTGACGGCAGATATCGCAGATGTTCGGACGATGAGGTTAAATCGGTTATCATTTCCTACATAACCGCTTACGATAAAAGCATTTTGAAGATGTCTGTCGTAAAAGAGACATTGGAAATTATTAAGGCGAACTCAAATTACATATTGTTCTCTTGCTTTGACCAAGATGAGAATATCATCAATTTTAAAAACGGAGTTCTTAAATTAGATACAATGGAGTTCTTGCCTCATTCTCCCGAATATTTATCAACTATTCAGATCAATGCCAAATGGTCAGAGAACACGGAGGAAACTCCTGTGTTTGATGCATATTTGAATATGCTCACTAACAGTAACGAAGATTTGAAGAAATTATTGCTTCAGATAGTTGGTCTGTGTATTTCCAATGTAAAGGGATTTCGAACAAAGAAATGTCTCTTCCTTGTGGGAGACGGAAATACCGGAAAGACAAGAATTAAACTTCTTGTTGAAAATATAGTCGGAGAAGAACACTGTTCTTCAATTGATCTTTCCGATCTTGAAACAAGATTCGGTCCTTCATCACTTATGGGTAAAAGAGTTGCCGGAAGTGCAGACTTGGAATTCGGCACCGCAAGTCAGCTTAAGGTTTTAAAACAGCTTGTTGGAGGAGATACCATAATAGTTGAAGAAAAATTCAAAACTCCGATTTCATTTAAGTTTAACGGTTTCCTTTGGTTTGGCGCGAATAAAATGCCGTTATTTGGAGGAGATAAAGGTCCGTGGGTATATGAACGCTTAATTATTGTGCCATGCAACAATGTTGTTCCTCCTGAAAAAAGAGACCCTTTTATCGTTGAAAAGATGATGGAAGAGCGTGATGGTATTGTTCATAAGGCTGTCGTTGCTTTAAAAGAGCTTATCGCAAACAACTACAAGTTTTCCGTTCCTGAAATTTGCAACGAAGAACTTGATAAATATAAAAAGCTTAACAGCTCTGCCATTTCGTTTTTTGAAGAATGCTGCTTCATGAGACCTGAAGGTATGCCAATTGCATATAACGATGAGAATACTATGGCCTATATAAGGAAGGTTTTTAACAATTGGTGCAAAATCAATTTCGGAAAGACAATTATGTCATCCAAAGACTTCGACAACGAAATTGCCCAATATCTAAAAATAACTCCGGAGGAGTTAAAAACAAGAACATGCCATAATTGGTACTATGTTTTTTCATTGACAGAAGAAACTGTCGATGATTACAAATCTCTTTAATTATGCTGATGCTGAAATTACATTGCAAAAAAACACTTGTCATTGTAAGATGCCTATTTTTTCAATGGATTTTACTCTTAAATGACAAAATGACAAGTTTTTTAATTAATAGTCAAAAAAATAAAAATACAAATCAATTGTTCAGAAGGACAAGCTTATTACCAAAGTTGTCATTCTTCGCAATGTCATCATCAGTTTTAAGAAAAATGAAAGAAGATGATTGTTTGGACTATTCAAACATTAATGTAATTGAAACGGCAATTGAAGCCATAAGAGAAGAAGTTAAAGTACTTTATGCAAAAATGAGGTTTGCAAATATAAAGACCTCGAAATCAGCATGATTGAGGCGCATATCGAGCCGGACGGGTAAAAATACTGCGGAGCATAACGAACGGGGTAATAAAATAGAATATGAATGGAAAAATAAGGAAAAAGGAGTGTGATTTTATTTGGAAATGAATGTCAGAGATGACAGAAAGATTGTTGAAATCTGGCTGACCAATGCCGAGAAAAAGGACGAAGGGCTCAGAAAGAGTCTTGAAGACATCTATGACAAGTATAAAAATACGAAATATCATGTGGCGGTGTTTGAGTCGGGGGAGAAGGATTTGTACCGGGGCACGCTCGATTTGCTGGCTTATAACAAACGCCGCATCGCAGAACTTGAGGTCAAGAAAGAGAAGCAGGCGGAGATTTGATAATAAAAAGGGAATGGCTCACGAAAGAGGCATTCCCATGATGAATTTATTAATTAATTTTTACTCAGATAGGCTTCAACTGCGGCAACGAATCTCGTCAGACTGCAATTCTGATGCCCTCCTCCGTTACGTTACGGTAAAACGGTAATGCGGTGCGATAACGGTTGAAATTATCTGCCTGAACAACATGAGTTGAAATTACAACCTCATTTTCAAGCTCCGTATCGGTCAGACCCTCAATGAGCCGAACATTACAGCTCCAGCATTCCTCCGACGGGATGTCCGCAACTATCATGATATCGATATCCGATTCGTCGTCGTAATCCCCACGGGCATAGGAACCGTAAAGGATAATGGAAACAAGCTTATCGTTCAGAATTTCCTTTGCAAGAGAAGCAACGGTCTGAGTTATATTTTCAAGTTGATTCTTTGTGCACATTCAGCTCACCTGCCTTCGTTTATAGTATATACCATTAACGTCTTGAAATCAACAGGTTTTTGAAGCGCAGGGTATCAGTCCGGAAATGAAACAATAAAAATTTGAATTTCCACTTGAAATATGATAAATAATGTTGTACAATGTTGTCTGTAATAATGCAAAACTCAAACAGACAACAAAGACTAAAGAAAAGAGGTGCCGTGAAAAGTGACGGAAACATTCAATATTGCGGGTTATGTCCGCATCTCGGTCGATGACGAGCTTGACCGTGATAACATTTCAATCGAAAACCAGAAATCCATAATCGGGGATTATGTGAAACACCGTTTCCCCGGAAGCAGCCTCACGTTCTTCGAGGACCGTGACCGCTCGGGCTACACCTTTGAACAGCGTGAAGGCTATCAGCAGATGCGCAAAAAGCTTATGGCTCACGAATACGATATTCTTGTCATCAAGGATTTTTCCCGTTTCTCCCGCAGAAACAGCCGTGGGCTTGTGGAGATTGAAGACCTGCGTGATGCGGGTGTGCGTATCATCTCAATCGGCGACGGCGTTGACTTCCCGGGCTGTGATGACTGGCTGAAAATTCAGTTTCAGTTCCTCATCAACGAGATGCCGGTTACCGACACTTCAAAGAAAGTCCGTAATGTCATAAAACGCCGTCAGGCGGACGGTGAATGGCTCTGCGCCGCACCCTACGGCTACATCATCAACTCTCGCAAAGAGTTTGAAATCGTTCCGACCGAGGCGGATATAGTCAGAAAAATCTTCGACCTCTACAACAACGAGGGTTGGGGATACAAGAAAATCGCAAATTATCTGACCGACAGCGGCATTCCCACTCCGAGAATGTCCGAGCAGATGCGCAAGGAAGCCGAAGGCAAGGAATACAAACGGCAGGTCAAGGCGGTCTGGGCAATCGCCACCGTTCAGGGCATACTCGAAAACGATTTCTATATCGGTACTCTGCGTCAGAGCAAATATACAAGGGCGAAAATCAACGGCAAAAACATCAGGCGTGATGACGGCGAACATATTGTTATCGAAAACAATCATCAGGCGATTATCGATTACCGCACCTTCGCCGTTGCCCGTGCCAACCGTGAAAGCCGCTCCCGTGACAACTACCGTGGCGTAAAGGTCAACGACAATATTTATTCGGGCGTGCTTAAATGCGGCGACTGCGGAAGCCCGATGTTCGCAACGAACGGGAAGTCCCGCAAGCCTGCTTACACCTGCGGAACCTATCACCGCAGAGGTCTCAAAGGCTGTTCAAGCCATCACATCCGTGCGGATTTGCTCGATGAGCTTGTGAAGCTTTATATTGAAAAGATTATGGCGAATTCCTCCGCAATGATTGAACGGCTCAACGCCGACCTTGAGCGTGAAAACGACGATATTGCCGAAACGGAGCAGTCCGCAGATAATCTTGCTCAGGTTCTCGACGAGCTCCGTGAGGAGCTGAAGATTACGAAGCGTCAACGCATCCGTGAGCTCATGAGAAATCCGGAGCGTGAAGCGGAAATTGAAGAACTCTATGACGAGATGGAATCCGATTTGCAGAAGAAAATCGACGGGCTGAATCATCAGATTGACCTGCTCAGTGACAGGCGGAATACGGTTATAAAAGTGAACCGTGCGGCGAAAACGGCGCTTGAGGTTTTCGGAGATATTCTGAATAAAGAGAAGCTTGAACGCAACGACCTTGAGCTGATTGTTGAAGCGATTTTTGTATATGAGGACCGCATTGAAATTAAGCTTAAAAATGATGTGGATATGATTCTGAAATGCGGTTCGCTCCCCGAAAGCGAGCCGAAGGAGAACGCCGCAAATTTTAATCCGGGCATTGTAGATATCGAATCATTCAGAAGCCGGTTAATCCAGGTGAGTAACAATCATTTGGATAAGGTCTACGATGTCAATGTTATCAGTAACGGCGACCCGTTGGAGATTTATACAGATTCGGACGGCGAGGTTATTTTCAAAAAAT
>JBJEQC010000051.1:7529-26100 GCA_051881555.1 Acutalibacteraceae bacterium | reverse complement strand
CGCAAACATCCGCATCCATAACGGATATATGCGTCATATCTTCAAGATGCTTATAAAAGGTCGGAACATCGTGACCGAGGTTATCGAGCTTCAGAATGGTATCATGGAGAGAATGGAAGTCGAAATGCGTTGTTCTGTGAACCGAATCGGGGTCATCGGCCGGGTGCTGAATCGGAGTGAAATCTTCAGCGTCCATATCGGCAGGGATAACAACCATGCCGCCGGGGTGCTGACCCGTTGTTCTCTTAACGCCGACACAGCCCTGAACAAGGCGTTCTTCCTCAGCTCTTGAAACTGTTATTCCCTTTTCTTCAACCCATTTTTTAACAAAGCCGAAAGCGGTTTTTTCGGCAATGGTGCCGATTGTTCCCGCCTTGAAAACATGGGACTTTCCGAAAAGCTCCTCGGTGTATCTGTGAGCATAGAACTGATATTCGCCCGAGAAGTTAAGGTCGATATCGGGCTGTTTGTCGCCGTTGAAGCCGAGGAAGGTTTCAAACGGAATGTCATGGCCGTCTCTGTGCATGGGAGCGTGACAGTTCGGGCAGTCCTTCGGGGGCATATCAAAGCCGGAACCGTATTCGCCGTTAAGGAAAAATTCGGAATGCTTGCATTTTTCGCAAACATAATGCGGAGCAAGCGGATTAACCTCGGAAATGCCTGCCGCAAAAGCGACGAATGACGAGCCGACCGAACCTCTTGAGCCGACATAATAGCCGTGCTCCATCGAGTTCCAGACAAGCTTCTGAGCGATAATATAAAGAACGGCAAATCCGTTTTTGATGATTGAATCAAGCTCCTTATCGAGCCTTTCTTTGATATAATCGGGCATGGGGTTGCCGTAATAATCCTGCATTCTTTCGTAGCAGATTCGGCGAAGCTCCTCATCCGAGCCCTCAATCTTCGGCGGATATGTTCCGTCGGGAATGGGCTTTATCTCCTCGCACATGTCGGCGATAAGGTTCGGATTGGTTATGACAACTTCCTTTGCCGTTTCTTCGCCGAGATATGCAAATTCATTGAGCATATCCTGAGTGGTTCGGAAATAAAGCGGTGCCTGCTCTGCGGAATCCTTGAATCCCTGACCAGCCATCAGAATCTCTCTGAAAATTTTATCGCTTTCATCCATGAAGTGAACATCGCCCGTTGCAACAACGGGAATACCCATTTCATCGGCAAGGTGAATTATCCGCCTGTTGATTTCGTTAAGCTCCTCCTCGGATTCAACCTTGCCGTCACGAACCATAAACATGTTGTTGCCGTTCGGCTGAATTTCGAGATAGTCATAAACCTCGGCAAGCTCCATAAGCTTTTGCTTCGACTCGCCCATGAATATTGCCTGATAAAGCTGACCCGCTTCGCATGCGCTGCCGACGATCAGACCCTCTCTGTGAGCAATCAATTCGCTCTTCGGGATTCTCGGATGACGGTAGCTGTATTCAAGATTTGATTTTGTGATAAGCTGATAAAGATGCTTCAAGCCGACTTTATTTTTCGCAAGAATAATTATATGATATGTCGGCAGGCGTTTTGGATTCGGCTTTATCTTTTCGTCAATTTCCGAAACCCGCTCAACGCCCTTTTCGGCGCAAAGCTCTATAAGCTTTTCAAATATTTTTGCAAGTGCGCCTGCATCCTCATCCGCCCTGTGATGGTCAAATTTCGGGAGCTTGAAATGATTTGAAAGCGAATCAAGCTTATAATTTTTTATTCCGTCAACAAGGCTCTGAGCCATAACGAGGGTGTCAATATGAGAATAGTTATATTCAATGCCGTTTCTTTGGCAGGCATATCTGATAACATTGGTATCAAAGCTTGCGTTGTGGGCAACAAGCACTCCGTCGCCGCAGAATTCAAAGAATTTTCTGACAGCCTCGCCCTCCTTGGGAGCGGAAGCAACCATCTGATTTGTTATACCCGTAAGCTCCGTGATTTTGGACGGAATCGGCATTTCGGGGTTGACAAAGGTCTGAAATCTCGACCTTTCCGCGCCGTTTTCGTATTTAACCGCTCCTATTTCCGTCAGGCGGACTTTATCGGTTCTCAGGCCCGTTGTTTCAACATCGAAAACGATAAAAGTGCCGTCAAGCGGCATATCCGACTTGCCCGTAACGATTCTGACGGAATCATCGACATAGTAGCCCTCCATGCCGTAGATAACCTTGATTCCCTTTTTCTTTGCGGCAGCCGCAGCCTCGGGGAACGCCTGAACAACGCCGTGGTCGGTTATCGCCACAGCCTTGTGTCCCCATTTTGCCGCCCTTGAAACAAGATCCTTTGCGCTTGTCATGCCGTCCATTGCCGACATGCTTGTGTGCATATGAAGCTCAACACGCTTTTCCTCTGCTGTATCCTCCACCTCAAGCTCATCAATCAGCATAACGGAATTTGCTTTTATGCAATATGTTTTGATATAGTCGTCATACTCAACATGGCCTCTGAGCATAACGGTCTTATCTTTTGCGAGATTATCAACAAGCATCTCGCAGTTCTGAACCGCTTCAAAAATCTTGACGGTGTATGAATTTGTCTTATCGGTAATGTTAAAATTGATAATTTTTCGCTTGCCGTCTCTCGTGTCACGCATATCGAGCGAAAAAATTCTGCCCCAGACGGTAACATTTCCGTCCTCAATCGTAACTCCGCTGAGCGGAACGGGCTTTGATTTGATTTTACTGCCGTAAATGACCTTTGCATTTGTCAGGGATATCGGCAAATCGTCATATTCCCTGCGCTTCGCCTTGGGCTTTTTCGGCTCTTCTGCAACGGGAACTTCGATTTTGACCCCCTGCGTCTGCATCTGAACATATTCGGGCGAATCGAGCTTTGCCGAGCCTTCGCCTTTGATTTCAACGGCAATATCAACGCCGAAGCACTCACGGATATATTTTGAAAGAAATTCCTTTGCCCCGGATTCATTCAGAATATCCGCACCGTTAAATACGGATACCGAAAGCAAATCCTCGGAAAAGGTGAAGCTTGATTTTTCCAGAAAACCGTTAGCGGTTGCAATGTTTTCCTTTAACGCTCTGATGAGCTGCGGAACGCACCGCTCTCCGAGAGCATCGGCGGGGAAACGGGGAATAACCGTTACCTTGTTCAGCCCCAAAGCTTTTTTAACCTCGTTCTGAGCAAGAATTATATTATTATCTTCAACATAACCGTCAAATACGGCGGTTATGTTGAGCTTCATGTTTTCCTCATCAAGATTTATATGTTCAACAAGGCCGCCGGAAAGAATTTCCCGCAGCCCGTCGCTTAAATATTCACCTATAAAATCCAATATATTATTCTGCATTTTTCCTCACTTTAGCGGCGGATTAATCAGGCAGGCGTTCAATTTCCTCCATAAGCCTGTCAACCGCCTCATTTTCGCTGACCTTACATACTATTTCGCCCTTTTTGAAAATCAGGGCGCAGCCGTCTCCTCCTGCAATGCCGATATCCGCCTCTCTTGCTTCTCCCGGCCCGTTGACCGCACAGCCCATAACCGCAACCTTAATATTCTTCTTACAGCCCGAAAGCCTTGTTTCAACCTCGTTTGCAAGAGCAATTAGATTAATCTTTGTTCTGCCGCAGGTCGGGCAGGAAACTATATCCGGGCAATCATTTTTCATCCCGATTGATTTGAGAATACCGAACGCCGCCGAAACCTCATTAACGGGGTCGTCGGTCATTGAAACTCTTACGGTGTCGCCGATTCCGTCAAGCAAAAGGCTTCCTATTCCGATTGATGATTTAATCAGCGCCATGTTATGAGTTCCCGCTTCGGTTACTCCGAGATGAAGCGGATAATCGCATCTTTCCGCAACAAGGCGGTATGCCTTTATCATCGTCTTGACATCCGATGATTTTATTGAAATCACAATATCGTTAAAATCGCATTTTTCAAGCAGGGCGGCGTGATTCATTGCGCTCTCTGCCAATGCTTCGGCGCAGGGTGAGCCGTATTTTGCAAGGAGTTCTTTCTCAAGCGAGCCTGAATTTACGCCTATGCGAATCGGAACCTGCCTTGCTTTGCAGGCGCAGGCAACGGCTCTGACTCTGTCCATTGAGCCGATATTGCCGGGATTGATTCTTATTTTGTCAACCCCCGCTTCAAGGCTTTCAAGCGCAAGGCGGTAATCAAAATGGATATCGGCAACAACGGGAACGGTCAGATTCTCTTTCAGCTTTTCGATAAGCTTCACCGCCGCCATATCGGGAACGGCGGCTCTGATTATGTCACAGCCTGCCTTTTCAAGCTCGACTGCCTGCCTGACGCTGCCTTCAATATCCGAAGCGGGTCGGTTCAGCATTGACTGAACGGTTATTCTCTCTCCGCCGCCGATAAATAAGCCGCCGACCTTGACCCGTCTGCTCTTTCTTCTTTCCATATATCAAGCCTCCGGCTTTATTTCCTGATAAGATTTATAATATCGCTGAACGACACAACCGCCATCAGCACCAAAAGCAAAAACAGACCGATAGCGTGAACCCAGCCCTCGTATTTTCTCGGAACAGGCTTTCTGAACACTATTTCGATAAGCAGGAAGAAAAGTCTGCCGCCGTCAAGTGCGGGAACGGGAAGAAGGTTGAAAAGCCCGACATTTATTGCAATTACGGCAAGGAACCACAAAAGAACGGTGTAGTCCGTCTCTTGTGTAGCCGTCTGGGCCATGTCGGCAATGTTGGTGACAATACCTATCGGCCCCGAAATATCGCTCAGACCGTATTGACCCGTCAAAAGGTCGCTCAGACTAAGCCATACTATTCTCGCTATTGACATCGATTCGCAGAACGAATTTTTGACAACATTCAAAAAGTTCGGTTCAACGCCGACAATAATAAAATCATAGATTATTGTGAGCTTGCCGTCCTTCTCGACGGTTTGGAATTTAACGCCGTCAAGCTCGGTCAATGCTCCGTCTCTTTCAACCACAAAATCTATGGCTCCGTCGCCGTCTCTTGACATCAGATATCCGATATCCTGCTCTGAGAAAACCCGTTTCCCGTTAATTTTCTTTATTTTATCCTTGACCTGAAGCCCGTAGCTGTTGCTGACTGCGGCTTCATCAAACGAATGAATCTGCGGCGTTCCGATAAGGTCGCTCTGGCTGAGCATTATCGAAACAATGATAATACCCATGATAATATTGATTATTGCGCCTGCGGCAATGATAATAAAACGCTGCCATGCAGGCTTGTTGCAGAAAGCTCTTTCATTGTCGCTGTCTTCATCCTCGCCCTCCATGCTGACATAGCCGCCTATCGGGAAAAGTCTCAGACAATATTTGGTTTCACCCTTTCTTTTTCTGAAAAGGCAGGGACCCATTCCGATTGAAAACTCGTTAACCTGAACCTTAAACAGCTTTGCAAAAATGAAATGACCAAGCTCATGGAAAATAATAATAAAGCCGAAAAACAGTATTCCCAGAAGTATCGGCCAGACTTTTCCCCACACAGCTCCTACGCTGATTAATGAAATTATCTTCATAAGAACAACCTTTCCGTTTCGGCTCTGACTGCTCTGTCGGTCTCAAAGACCTGTTCAAGCGTATAATCCGAAACATTACCGACGCAATCAAACGCCGCCTCAACAGCCCTCTCAATATCAAGGAATTTAATTTTGCCGCATCTGAAAAGCTCGTTGGCTTTCTCGTTTGCCGCATTAACTGCCGCAGGATACAGCCCGCCCTTTTCAAAAGCAGACCTGCAAAGATTTATACAGCCGAAGGTTTCGTAATCCGGCTGTTCAAAGGTCAGAGTTGCCGCCTTTGCAAGGTCAAGCCGGCTGACAGGGCTTTCAGCCCTGTCGGGATAGGTCAGAGCATACTGAATCGGGATTCTCATGTCGGGCACACCGAGCTGAGCGATAACCGAATTGTCGATATATTCCACAAGAGAATGAACTATGCTCTGCCTGTGAACAAGGATATCAATATCCGCCGCTTTAACGCCGAAAAGCCATGCCGCTTCAATAAGCTCCAGCCCCTTGTTCATCATTGTAGCGGAATCGATGGTTATTTTTGCACCCATGCTCCAATTCGGATGCCTGAGAGCCTGCTCGGGGATTACGTTTTCAAGCTCTTTGCGTGTTTTGCCGAAAAACGGACCGCCCGAAGCAGTTAAAATCAGTCTTTTTATCTGTTTTTTATCCCGACAGCCCTGCATCGACTGAAAAATCGCCGAATGCTCGCTGTCAACAGGCAAAATCGGAACTCCCTTTTCTGCCGCAGAACCGATAACGAGCTTTCCGCCCGCAACAAGGGTTTCTTTGTTGGCAAGCGCAATTTTACTGCCTGCATCAATTGCCGCAAGGGTCGGGGCAAGCCCCGCAATGCCGACAATGCTGTTAAGAACAACATCCGCTCCGCAGGCGGCGCACTCCTCAACGCCCTTTGCGCCCGAGAGCACATTGGTTTCGGTGTCGGCAACCTTTATCTTTAATTCTGCCGCCGCATTTTCATCGGCAACCGCCGCAAAACGGGGATGAAATTTCCGAATCTGCTCCTCAAGAATATCCGTGCTTCGGTTTGCGGTCAGCGCCGTTATCTCATAGCCCGAAAGCTGAGCAACCTCAAGCGCCTGAACTCCGATAGAACCCGTTGAACCGAGAACGGAGAGCGTTTTTGCCATTAAACATCAAGTCCCTCAATTAATTATTTGCCTGCAATGGCAATGCCGATCTGAAGAATAACATACATACCGGGCATTGTGAAAAGGAAGCTGTCGATTCTGTCAAGCACTCCTCCGTGACCGGGGAAAAGATTGCCGAAATCCTTTTCGCCGTAGTTTCTCTTGATAACCGAGGCGGAAAGATCGCCGCACATGCCGAGAACCGTCAGGAAGATCATTGAGAAAATAACCATCCAGACATTTACCGTGTCAAGTCTGAAATAGAAATGATCGCAGATGAAATATGTGATAACGGCAACTATCGTTGTGCCGACAACTCCCGCTATCGCACCCTCAACCGATTTCTTGGGGCTGATTTTGGGAGCAAGCTTGCGCTTGCCGAATTTGCTGCCGATGAAATATGCAAAAGTGTCGCTGAGCCACGCCGCATACATTGCGCAAAGAATGAAAAATACGCAGTGTGAACGCTGGAAATACTGAGGAAATTCAACACTGAGGTTTCTGACCTCAAAAATCATGCTCAGAGAGCAGGGAACTGCAATTGAACCGAACAGAGCAAGCGTTGTGTGCTCAAACTTCGTTATGTCATAGTATTTGAGCATTATTATCAGCATTGCAAGCACATAGCAGATTATTAAAACGCTCGCAGGAAAGGGAATATACTTTTCAAGCCCGAAATCGGCATAGAAAGGAACCAATCCCGCAAAAATCATTGAACAAACGGTCATCAGCTTGTTTTTGCACTTTGAAACACGCATCATCTCATAGGCGGCGATTACCGAAAACGCCGAAACCGCAACGCCCATCGGGCCCGAAAATCCGAGACCCGTAAAAACAAGCAGGGTTATAACAAACAGAGCGGAGATAACTCCCGTTATTATTCTGACTTTCATATTTTTTCACTCTCAATCTGAATTATATTTTTTGATATACGAATTTTTTAAATCACCTCCCTGCCGTTAATTTTTTTGCTCGGTCGGAGAATCATACTCCGCCGAAGCGCCTGTTTCTTTTGCTGTAATCTATAATCGCCTTATCCAGATCATCGGGTGTAAAATCCGGCCACAGAATGTTTGAGAACCAAAATTCCGAATATGCCGACTGCCAGATAAGGAAATTGGAAAGACGGTATTCCCCGCTCGGTCTGATAATTAAATCCGGATCGGGCAGACCTGCGGTGAACAGATTGCCGTCTATATCTTCCTGTGTTATATCCTCGGGTTTAAGCTCGCCCGCTTCAACCCTTTTTGCAATTTTTTTGACTGCATGAAGAATTTCGTCTCTGCCGCCGTAATTAACGGCAAGGTTAACGGTTATTTTGTGCTTATCGGCTGAAAGGCTTTCAAGCTGCTCAATCATGCCGACTATATCTTCGGGCAAACCGCTGCGCTCTCCGATATATCGGATACGCATCCCTTTTTCTTCATTTTCTTCCTCTTTTTCCTGTGCTTCCGTGAGATAATCTCTGAAGAGATTCATTATTGCGTCGATCTCTTCTGCCGGCCGCTTCCAATTCTCGGTTGAGAAAGCATAAAAAGTCAGGCACTCAATGCCGATATCCTCGGCATAATTGCAGATATTGCGAAAGACCTTTGCTCCCGCTTTGTGGCCTTCGCTCCTCTTGAGTCCCCTTTGCTTTGCCCATCTTCCGTTACCGTCCATGATAATGCCGATATGTCGTGGCAAATTTATGTTTTCAAGGTTTTCCTTTGTCATTTCAGCCGCCGTTCTCCTTTAAAATTTAATGCCATGCGGGGGAGGCGGCGCATAAGGCTGCCTCCCCTGCAATTTTTCAGATTTCCATGATATCCTTTTCTTTCTCAGCCGAAAGCTTGTCGATATCCTTGATGAATTTATCGGTTTTGTCCTGAATTTTCTTTTCTGCGATTTTAAGGTCGTCTTCAGTTATTTCGGAAGCCTTTTCCATCTTCTTGACCTTGTCAATGCAGTCTCTTCTGATTGAACGAACGGCGATTCTTGCATCCTCAGCCATATTCTTGACATCCTTGCAAAGCTCCTTACGGCGCTCCTCTGTAAGCTGAGGGAATACAAGGCGGATAATTCTGCCGTCATTCTGAGGATTGATGCCGATATCGGAAGTCTGGATCGCCTTTTCGATTGCATGAAGCGTTGAAGTATCCCAAGGCTGAATTGTGAGAATTCTTGCTTCGGCAACGGAAACAGCCGCCATCTGATTAATGGGAGTGGGAGTTCCGTAATAATCAACCTTGATTTTATCGAGAACCGAGGCATTGGCTCTGCCGGCTCTGATTGCTGCATATTCAGCGCTGAGAACGCTGACGGTCTTGCCCATTTTTTCTTCTGCTGCTTCAAAAACTTTTTCCATAGGATTAACCCTCCTTGACTATTGTTCCGATGTTTTCGCCGAGAACCGCTTTAACTATGTTCTGCGGGTCTTCAAGATTGAAAACGAGAATCGGAATGTTATTATCACGGCAAAGTGAAGCTGCCGTTGAATCCATGACCTTTAAGTCCTTTTCAAGAACCTCGCTGTGAGTGACAACATCATATTTAACGGCATCGGGGAACTTGTTGGGGTCCTTGTCATAAACGCCGTCAACATTTGTTGCCTTGAAAATGATATCCGCTTTGATTTCTGCCGCTCTGAGCGCCGCGCAGGTGTCCGTTGAGAAAAACGGATTGCCCGTTCCGCTCGCAAAGATGACTACCCTGCCCTTTTCAAGGTGACGGACCGCTCTGTTTCTGATGTATGTTTCGGCTATCTGATGCATCTCGATTGCCGTCTGAACCCTGACGGGAACATCAAGCTGTTCGAGAGAGTCTGCAAGCGCAAGAGAGTTCATAACCGTTGCAAGCATTCCGATATGGTCTGCTCTCGTTCTGTCCATATTGCCTCCGGAACGGCCTCTCCAGAAATTGCCGCCTCCGACAACAAGACCGACCTCAACGCCGAGCTTTGTTACCTCGCTGACTGCGCCGCAAATTGAGTTGATTGTTTCAAAGTCGAATCCGTGACCCTTGCCGCCTGCAAGCACCTCGCCGCTGAGCTTGAGCAGGATTCTTTTATAAACTGGTTTCATGTTAACACCGCCTTTTTCAGATTAGAAAAACTCTATTCTATATTTTACTTTATTTAAGCCGATGTGTAAAGCGTTATTTCACATTTTATGCAATTTTTTACTGCATAATTTTCGTTCGGTTCCGCATTTTTTACTATTTTATCATATCTCGTTCAAAAATCATTAAACAAATTGTAAATTCATTGAAAACGCTTGCCAACTCTCCTATATTAATGTATAATAAATCGGATATCATCCTTTTAAAGAAGGAGCAGACGAAAATGAAAAATCTTATTCTGAGAAATACTCCCGAAATCGCCGATATGTTTGAACTGCGCACGATTGACAGCGCAGACGGCAAAAATACATATGAGCTTTTTTGCGAAAACGGGAAAATAGTGCTCTGCGGCGACTGCAAAATCAGCCAGGCAATGGCATATTATGCTTATCTGAAAAAATACTGCGGGGTCAACCTTTCGCATTGCGGAAACACCGAAATTTGCGTCAAAAACGCTCCGCTTTTTGAAGGAAAAATAACCAAGGTAATCAAACAAAAACACCGTGCATTTCTGAACTACTGCACTTTCGGCTATTCCTTCGCATTCTGGAAATGGGATAAATGGGAGAAAGAAATCGATTTCATGGCGATGAACGGCATCAACATGCCTCTTTCGGTTGTCGGAAGCGAGGCGGTATGGTACTACACCATGCGGGATTTCAAATACAGCGAAACAGGCGCTCTTTCGTTCCTTTCGGGCCCCGCATTCTGGCAGTGGCAGCTCATGGGCAACATCACGGGCTATTTCAGCCTGACCGATGTTAAATATATCGAGAGCCGTCTTGAGCTCGGCAAGAAAATCATTGACCGTGAGGTTGAGCTCGGCATGACGCCGATTCAGCAGGGCTTTGCGGGAACAGTTCCTGCGTCGATAACAAAGATTTTTAATAAAGCCCGCCTGCGTATGATTCCCTCATGGTGCAATTTCCCGATAACCTATCAGTTTGACCCGACCGATCCGCTTTTCAAGAAGTTCGGCACTGCCCTGCTTGAGAAACAGCGTCAGCTTTTCGGCGCATATCATTACTACGCCTGCGACCCGTTCCATGAAAACGCTCCGTCGGTTAAAACAAAGGATTATCTCTATAAAGTCGGCAGAGCAATTGACACAATGTACAGCGATTTTGACAAGGATTCCGTTTGGGTCATGCAGAGCTGGTCGCTCAGAGAGCAGATTGTTAAGGCAGTTCCGAAAGAAAGACTGCTTATTCTCGATATTGACGGCAATAAATATAAAGAAACCGATTATTTCTGGGGATATAATTTTGTATTAGGTAAAATCCATAATTTCGGAGACAGAAACACCCTGCACGGCAGTATTCAGGCTCTCGCCGACAATGAATATTCAACTCTTGAATGCGATAACTGCTGCGGAACGGGTCTCTTTATGGAAGGAATATTCCAGAATCCTCTTTATTATGACCTTGCGTTTGAAATGCTGACCGAGGATTCGCCGATAAACCTTGATGAATGGCTCAGAGACTATGCCTACAGGCGGTACGGAAGCAGAGAAAAATGCCTTGTTGATGCAGTTAATCTGCTTCGCCAATCCTGCTACAGCGAAAAATGCGTAGGCAGAGAAACCGGCTCGGTTATCTGCGCAAGACCCGCAACCGAGCTTCGCCACACCGCTCCGAACGATTTCAGGGAGCTTCGCTACGACAACAAAGTTCTGTTAAAGGCTGCCGAGCTGCTTCTGAGCGCAGAGAATGCGACAAAAGACGGATATGTTTTTGACGCCTGCGATCTGGTTCGCCAGGTGATGAGCAACTATGCTTCGGCGCTTTATGACAAAGCAATGTACGGCTTCAACAACCGTGATGTTAATATTTTTGAGCGTTCCTCAAACGCATTTCTGAAAATCTGCTGTGAGCTTGACGAGCTGCTGCAGACGAGACCCGAGCTGACTCTTTATGAGCACCTCAAAGAGGCCGGAGATCTCGCTCTGAATGAAAAGGACAAGGAAAACTTCGAGCTGAATCTACTGACTCAGATTACAGTCTGGGGTCCGATGTCCGATTCGGTCAACTACGATTATTCCTGGAAAGAATGGGGCGGCATGATAAGCACTTATTATGTCAAGCGCTGGCAGAGCTTCTTTGAGCGCCTTGCCTATGAATTCCCGAAAAAGAAGAAATTTTCAACTACCACCCGCAAACAGCATTGCGACAGGAACATTTACAGGGGTAATCAGTTCTATAAGAGCTATGCCGAGTTTGAACGCAAGTGGCTCTCAACCGCAAATCCCGAAGCACCGAGCGAAGGCAATACGGTTGAGCTTGCCCGAAAAATACTTGAAAAATATAAGCGTGCAATTTCAGAAGATTGAAACGGGTTTTTAAAATATTATGTGAAAAGGGGGCTGAAAGATGAAAAGTAATTATTCAAACGGCTTTTCTCTTCCCGAATTAACGAAGGGCAGCACCATTGGACTTCTTTCTCCCTCCTGCCCCATAACTTACGAAGCTCCTTATGCGGCGGAATTTGCCGAAAAATTTTTGAGTAATAAAGGATACAAAATTGTTAAAGGCAGTCTGTTCGGTAAATCGGATTCCTCTTACCGCTCGGGAACAATCCGGGAAAGAGTCAATGAATTGAACGAGCTTATCCGTGACAGCTCGGTTGACTGCATCATGGCTTGCGCCGGAGGCTTCGTTTCGGTCTCAATGCTCCCTTATATTGACTATGATTATCTGAAATCGCACCCCAAAATAATTGTCGGTCATTCAGATGTAACATCTCTGCTTCTTGCGATTAACGAAAAATGCGGATTTCCTGCCTTTTACGGACCGAATTTCGTTACTTCGTTTGCTCACGGAGAGTATTATCAGAATTATGCGCTTCAGACTTTTGAGAGCGTCGTTAATCACAAGGGATCTTATATTATCAAAAAAACCGATTTTTATACCGATGAAGTAACGGATTGGTATGAAACAAATGAAAAGTTTGATAAAAATGCAGCCGAAGAAAAGAAGATTAAAAACGAATGGAAAACGGTTATTCCGGGAACCGCAAAAGGGAGATTAATCGGCGGAAACACCGACAACCTTTCGCTTCTTTACGGAAACCCTTTCTGCCCCGTGATTCAAGAGGGAGACATTCTGTTTCTTGAAAATGTGAACGAAGAAGCGGATTTCTTTGAAAGAATAATTGCAAATCTCTTTTCTTTCGGAATATTTGATAAAATATCAGGTCTGATTTTAGGAAAACCAAAGGGCTACGATGATATATCAAGCGGAAAAACTGAGATGGATATTCTTTTTGAGATTATCGGAAACCCGAAATTTCCGATTCTGGCTGATGTTGACTGCGGTCATACCGTTCCCATCATCACGCTTCCGATTGGAGCGGAGATAGAAATGGATTCAGCAAAAAAGCAAATTACTGTTTTATAAGATAAAAAATTTGATATTCAACAGATAACAGGTCGGTTTCACAAATCGACCTGTTATCTGTTTTCATAGGAAAAGCCCCCCGGCGCAATGCCGAGGGGCTTAATTGGGTTTTAGTTATCCGAAACGGATTTATCAGCTTGCAAGACCCGTTACCTGGTCGATTGTTGCAACACCGCTTACCTTACGGTCAATGAGAGTTGCGTCAACCGATGTGATGAAGTTATCCTTCAGGATATCGGCCGCTTTAACTCTGTATGCGCAGTAATCATCGCTGTCTTCAAGATGCCATGTAGTTATACCTGAAACCTCGTTATCAACCATAGTTGAGTCAACAGCCTTAATAACTGCATCGCCGTTAAGGTCGCCGAAGATGATTACACGGAAGGATTCAACGAATCTGTCGTCCGTCTTTTCGGCTGTACCGTTGCGGTCATAAACATTGATTATTGTTCCGGTTCCTCTGTAGGGTCCGAAGTTTACATCAACGGGGATGATCTCAATGCGTCCGTCGCCCTGAACATCGATATATTCATCAAGGAGCATATCTTCTGTCAGGTATTCTTCAAGACCGTATACATACCACTCGCTGTCGTCTGTATAATCATCAACCGTGCCGCCGTTTCTGTCGATAACGGTTGTGCATGTGTCATTCTTGGGAATGAGCATGACTTTAACCTTCTCGTAAACAGCATAGAGGTTGTAATCATGGGCAGGCATTGTGACGGTATCGGCTGAGGTTATCAGATTGGTTGAGTCGCCCTCAACCTCAGACCAGCCGAGGAAGATATAATAATCAAACGAAGGATCCGTCGGGAAGTCAATTGTTTCGCCATACTTATAATCGGCAGTTGCCAAAGCATATTTAACCGTGGGTGCATTCGGGCCGCCGTCAGCAGGCTTGTAGTTATAGAATGTAATCTTGAACGAAGACTTGGTCCAGATTGCAACATACTCTCTGTCGCCAACGCCCATAGTGCCGAAATCGGTTACGGGAGTTTCGGGATCATCAGCAGTTGCCCAGCCGCCGAAGTCATAGCCCTCTCTTGTCGGGTTCTCTGCGGGAGGAGTAATATCTCCGCCGAACGGAACATCCGAAGACTTGCTTGAGCTGCCGTCGCCGAATACGCCTTCTCCTGCGTTGAATGTTGCAGTATAGGAGTCGTTCGTCCAGGTTGCATAAACCTTAACATCACTGTCAGGCATTACAGTCGGGATAGCCGTTGCATTATCGTCGGCATCAACCCATCCTGCAAATACATAACCGTCCTTAACGGGATCTGCAACAGGAGTTACTACTGCATTGTAGTAGTAATCATAATCTGTTTCCGTACCGTCAACATCCGTTGTCAGAGTGTGGAGATTTCTGTCGTAATACACCTTCAGAACAAGAGTTCCTGTTGCGGGAATTACGCCGGAAAGAACGCTCTTCTCTGTGTTGAGAGTGAAGCCGTAGGGAACCTCGGGAGTTACCGTCTTGGTGTTGCCGACTATGCCGTCGCTGTGAGTGTAAGCCGATGAAGGCGTTGAAGCGAACGTGCCGTCAGTGCCCATTTCGTAAACTTCAATGATGTAGCTTGAGTTTCCGTTGGGAGTAAATCTTGCTTCAAACTCAATATCCTTTGCGGGCATGGTTACATAATTTGAGGGCTGCAAGCCGTTCTCATCGAACCAGCCGAAGAATGTGTAGCCATCCTTAACGGGAGTTTCGGGAAGAACGATTGTGTCACCGTAGTTATAGTCTGCGGTTGTCTTTGTGCCTTCATTGTTCCATGTTACGGTGTAGGTGTTAACAGTCCAGGAAGCTGTGAGTGTCTTATTCTCTGCGGGCATGGTTGCGGGGATTTCCTCGCTCCAGCTTGCAAAGGTGTAGCCTTCCTTGGTGGGATTCTCGGGAGCGGTTACGGGAGTGCCGTAATCCTGTGTGATAGGAGCTATTGCGCTGCCGCCGTCGGTATCAAACGTGATTGTGTACTGATTGATTTCCCACTGTGCATTAATGGTCTTATTCTCTGCGGGCATGGTTGCGGGGATTTCCTCGCTCCAGCCTGTGAAGGTATAACCTTCCTTGGTGGGATCGGCGGGAGCAGTTACGGGAGTGCCGTAATCCTGTGTGATAGGATCAATAACGGTATCGCCTGTGTCACCGAAGGTGATTGTGTACTCAATGGGATCCCATGTAGCGGTTAATGTCATACCGCCGATAGGCATTGTTGCGGGAATATCTGCGGGATCGCCGTTTTCATCAACCCAACCTGCGAAGTCGTAGCCTTCCTTGGTGGGATCATCGGGAATATCAAAGATATCCGTTCCGACTGCCTGGGTTATCGGATCGACCTCCGAGCCGCCGTCGGTATCAAAGATGATTGAGTATTCATTTGCTGTCCAGATAGCGTTGGTGTTGATGTTGTTTGCGGGCATGGTTGCGGGAACAGCCGGTGACCAGCCTGCAAATGTGTAACCGTCTCTGACAGGATCGGAAATAACGGTGATAACATCGCCGTAGTTATAGGTGTCAGTCTTAAGAATAACGCCTCTGTCTCTGAAGGTTACGGTATAGCTGTTGACAGTCCATGTTGCATTAACGGTCATATCGGCCGCAGGCATTGTGACAACATTTGTGAAGTCAACGGTTTCGCCTGTTACTGCATTAACCCAACCGCTGAATGTGTAGCCGGTCTTTGAAGGCTCAGAAGGAGTCAGAACGGTTGCACCGTAGAGATAATTTGTGGTTGAAGTGATAACGCCGTCAACGCAGGTTGAGAACTTATAGCTCTGTCTGTCAAGGTAAACCTTGAGAACAAGTGAGCCGTCAGCCGCTACAGTGCCGGTCAGGACGCTGCTTGCATCGTTAAGAACGAAGCCGGTCGGAACGGTATATTTTGCTTCAACTTCAGCGCCCGTGGTTCCGGTCAGATTCTGAACGGACTTAACATAATTGCCGGTCTTATCCATTACATAAGTTTCAACGGTATAAGCTGTATCCGTTGCCTCGGTCCATGTTGCAACAAACTCAAGGTCTCTTGCGGGCATGGTTGCGGGAACATTGGGAGCCCAGCCTGCAAATACATAACCTGTCTTTACAGGTGTTGCAGGTTCAACGATTGCTGCACCGTATTCATAGTCTTCTTCTGTTAATACGCCGTCAACATTCCATGTAACCTTGTAGCTATCAATATCCCACTGTGCGGTAACGGTCATATCGCCTGCGGGCATTGTTGCGGGAATATCTGCGGGATCGCCATTCTCATCACCCCAACCTGCAAAGGTGTAACCTTCCTTAACGGGATCTGCGGGTGCATTGATTGCGGTGCCGTAATCCTGAGTTATCGGAGCAACAGCGCTGCCGCCGTCGGTATCAAATGTGATTGTGTACTCATTGATCTCCCACTGTGCTGCGTAATTTGCATTGCCTGTGGCAGTAATGTTGAGGCTCGGGTTCCAGCCCTTGAAGGTGTAGCCCTCTCTCTCAACCGAGGGAGCAGAAACGAGTGCACCGTGGTAATACTGAGCCGATACTGTTGTGTCGGTTGAGCCGGTGATTGAACCGTTGTTCGCATTGAACGAGATAGTATACTGATTTCTTGCAAGGTAAACCGTGAGAACGGTTGAACCGTCAGCCGCAAGAACAGCGGAAAGTGTGCTCTGAGAAGCAACCGTGAAGCCTTCCGTTGCAGAAGTGAATACTTCAACTATTTCGCCGCTCTTACCGGTCTTGTTTGTTTCGACAGGTGTACCGTAGTTGCCTGCCGTATCCATTGTGTAGGTCAGGATCTTATAGGGAGTATCGCCTTCTGCTGCCCACTGAGCCTCAAAGGTCAGATTCTGAGCGGGCATTGTTGCGGGAACCGAGGGTGCCCAGCCTGCGAAGGTGTAGCCTGTTCTTGTGGGTTCTTCAGCAAATGCAATTGCATCACCGTATTTAACATCAACTGTCTTTGAAGTTGAACTGTCGGCAAATGCGCCGTCATTTGAATTGAAGGTTGCCGTATAGGTCTTTGCCTCAAGAACTGCTGTGAATGTCAGATCGCTTGAAGGCATTGTGTCGGGAACTGCGGGAGTCCATCCCTTGAATTCCATACCCTCAACATCGGGATCTGCGGGCTGCGGAATTGCAGCGCCGAATTCAACATCATAGTTTGCAACTACAACGCCGTCAACAATGTATTCAGCGGTGTAGCTCTTTACTGTAAATGCTGCATAAACGGTAACATCGTTATCGGGCATTACTGCGGGAATAACGGTCGGATCTCCGTTTACATCAACCCATCCTGCAAAGTCATAGCCTTCCTTAACGGGAGCTGCCTGTGCGGGAATTACTGCGCCGTAATAAACGGTCGTATCGGTCTCAACTCCGTCAACTACCGTCTTCAGAGTGTGGCTGTTTCTCTCATAATATGCCTTGAGAACGAGAGTGCCTGTTGCCGGAATTGTTCCGGAGAGAACGCTGTTAGTGTTATCAAGAGCGAAGCCTGTGGGTACTGTAGCCTCAAATTCTCTTGTGTCACCTACAACGCCGTCTTTCATTGTGTAGGTTATTGTGGGAGTTGACGGATAAGTGCCGTCTGTGCCCATCTCGTAAACCTCAATGATGTATCCGACATTTGCATTCGGTGTCCACTGAGCAATGAATTCAAGAGCCTTAGCGGGCATTGTTCCGTAATCGGAAGGTTTCTTTCCGTTTGCGTCAAGCCAACCTGCGAAGGTGTAGCCGGGCTTGGTGGGAACAGCGGGTTCAACTATCGTTGAGCCGTATGCCGTTACCGTAGGTCCGTAATAGGTTTCGCCGTCAACCGTGTAGCGAACGGGATAGCTTCTTACATTCCATGTCGCAGTAATTGTTAAATTCTCTGCGGGCATATAATCGGGGATTGTTGTGGGATCGCCGTTCTCATCAACCCAACCTGCGAAGGTGTAACCTTCCTTGGTCGGATTCTCGGGAATCGTGATTTCCGTATCATAATCCTGAGTGATGGGAGCAATAACCGAGTCACCGGTATCTGCGAAGGTGATTGTATACTGATTGATTTCCCACTGACCTGTGATGGTCATATCGCCTGCGGGCATTGTTGCGGGAATCTCAACATTCCAACCCTTGAAGGTGTAGCCAACCATGGTGGGATCTTCGGGAGCGGTGATTGCGGTTCCGTAATCCTGTGTGATGGGATCGATAACTGCATCGCCGGTCTCTGCGAAGGTGATTGTATACTGATTAATCTGCCACTGAGCATTGATTGTCTTGCTCTCTGCGGGCATTGTTGCGGGAATATCCGTGGGATCGCCATTCTCATCAACCCAGCCTGTGAAGGTGTAGCCTTCCTTGGTGGGTTCGTCGGGAGCGGTGATTGCCGTGCCATAATCCTGAGTGATGGGATCGATAACGGTATCGCCCGTGTCACCGAAGGTAATTGTATACTGATTGATTTCCCACTGACCCGTGATTGTCATATCGCCTGCGGGCA
>JBJEQC010000051.1:0-7429 GCA_051881555.1 Acutalibacteraceae bacterium | reverse complement strand
CGAAAGTATAACCTTCCTTGGTGGGATCTTCGGGAGCGGTGATTGCCGTGCCGTAGTCCTGAGTGATGGGATCGATAACGGTATCGCCCGTGTCACCGAAGGTGATTGTATACTGATTGATTTCCCACTGTGCAACATAATTAACGCTTGCAACCGCAACTGTGCTGACTGTCTTATCCCATCCGAGGAAGGTGTAGCCCTCTCTTGTGGGAACGGGAGCGCTGACAATTGCACCGTGATAATAGCTGCCGCTGATTAAGTCGGAGCTGTCGGTAAATTCGCCGTTATTTGCATTGAAAGAGATTGTATACTCATTTCTTGCAAGATAAACCTTGAGAACCGTAGTTCCGTCAGCTGCAACGGTATCGGAAAGAACGCTGTCGGTGGTATCAATATAGAAACCGTCGGGAGCAACCGTTGTGATTTCAACAAGCTTATCGGTTGTGCCGGTCTTGTTGAGAACATCGGGAGTGCCGTAAGCACCGGTTGTATCCATTGTGTAGATTTCAACGGTGTATGGCGTGTCGTCTCTCGCAGTCCATGTAGCCGTAAAGGTCATGTTCTCGGCAGGCATTGCTGCGGGAACAACCGGAGTCCAGCCTGCAAAGTCATATCCATCTCTTGTGGGAGCCGTGGGAACTGCAATTTCAGTATTGAATACGGTGGGAACCGTAACGGTTACGGTATCATCTGCAAATTTGCCCTCGCCTGCCTCAAATGTTGCAACATAGGTCTTGGGCTCAAGAACTGCATTGAATACCTGATTTGAAGCCGGCATTGTGTCGGGAACAGCGGGAGTCCAGCCCTTGAAGGTGTAGCCCTCAACATAAGGGGGAACGGGCTTTTCCATATCCTGGCCGCATGCAAGCTCAAATACGTCATATATTGCGCCGTCAACAAGATATGTTGCGGTGTAGGTCTTGGGAGTCCAGATGGCGTTGAAGGTCTTGCCCTCTGCGTCCATATAGCCAACCTCGGGATCCCAACCCGCGAACTCATATCCGTCTCTTGTGGGAGCAACGGGAGCAACTATGATTGAACCGTACTCAACAGAAACTGTTGCGGTTGATGCACCGTCATCAAATGTGCCTTCGCCTGCATCAAATACAGCGTCATAGGCTTTTGCGACTGTCTTGTAATAAACTTCGACCGTCTTTGCCGGCATCTTTGCATCTGCCGCAAGGAGAGTTTCAAATGATGCGTCTGTGTAAGCCTCGGAAATTGTGTAACCTGTCGGAACTGAATAATAAGGCGGAATATGCGGAATGTTTTCGCCGTAGGAAATGCTTACTTCGCCGATATTATCAAATGTCGTGGTATCGTTATTAAGGATAAAGTACTTTACAATATATGAGTTGGTCTCAAATACTGCATAATATGTTGTATCCTCTGAGGGATAAACATCGGGAAGACCGGTAATTGTCTTGTAGGTTGAATCTGAGGTCCAGCCAACGAAGAAGTTGCCTTCAAGAGCGGGATCTTCGGGAGCAACAAATGCGTCTCCTGATGTTACTGTCTGAACAATCGGATCCTGACCGTTATTCAGAACGAAAGTAATGTCAACCTCATCAATCCAAAGAGCGTCAAGAATCAGATCGTCATAGGGGATTTCAGAGGGAACTGCAACAACATCTGCTACTGTGGGATTCTCTACCGTTGAGGGAACCCAGCCGATGAATGTTGCGCCTGCCTTTGAAATTGCGGGAATAGCGCTTGCATCAATAGCATCGCCGATATCACCGTTAACAACATAAGTCTCTGTGTCTGCTGCGTCAAATGCGCCGCCGTTTGCACGGAAGGTTACGCTGCTGAAGGTGCTGACGGGATTGCTTTCGATAACTGCATTAACATCCCACAGGTGCATTGCGATTGAGTTGATTGATTCTCCGCCGTCTGTGCTGAGAGGCAGGTTGATGTAAGCACGAACACCGCTGCCGGAGTTCATTATTGTATCTTCAACAACGAAAATATCGCCCGTGCCGCTGGCAGTTGAACGAACCTGAAGGTCAAACTCAACAAACCATTTGTCACCGCTGATCTTCTTACCGGTTGAAGGTCTGAAGTGATAAGAAATTGTTATTGCCTGATGTGTGTCAGCAAAGCTTTGTGAAATATATCCGTTCGAAACCAAGCCGGATATTGCGGTTCCGCTTGACAGAAGCTTTGTTGATTTACCGTAAACGCCGTTAATTGATGCAGAGCTTTCGGGATCGGGGTTAACTGAAAGATCTGTTTGGCTGTTTGTGACATATGAATCGGTAAAGAAATCATTGTCATAGAAAAGGAGAATTTCACCTGCATTAGTGAAATATGAAGTATCAACAAAAAGTCTTGCCTTTACTACTTCACCGGGCTTAACTTTTGATGTTGCAATCCACTCGCCTGTTGCAGGATCCTGCCTGTAAAACTCTGTTTTAAAAGTAACAACTTCTGATGAAGCAGTCGTTGAAACCCAAACAGCCTCGTATGTTGATGATGTTTCGGGGAAAACCGTTACTTCGGAAGCGGTGCTGTCATCAGCGCCCGTAAGCTTCCAGCCGGCAAACCTGAAGTTTGTTCTTGTGGGTTCTTCAACAGTGAGAGCCTCACCTGCGTCACCCTCAAAGTATTTTGACGAAGTATCATCGGAGAATTCACCTGCGCCTGCGTCAAAGGTTGCGGTTACATAGTTCGTGAAAAGGGTTACGGGCTGGCTCGTGTAGTTAAGAACTGCATCCCAGCTCGACATATGAACAACATTCTCGTTGTAACCGTTAAAAGGTCCTTTGGGAACATTAATTTTTCCTTTGGTAAAGGATGCCGAAGCCGTAGTTTCTTCAAGAGCGAAGAAATCGCCGGTACCTGAAGCATCGTCTTTAACGGTCAACGGGAATTCGCAGAACCAATTGCTGCTGCTGAGCATCTGGTTCTTTGAAGTGCTGGAGAATGAATAAGTTGCAAATACAAATTCATGTGAATCTGCAAATTCGGAAGTTATTTTGCCGGAATTAACAAGCGAATCCTCAATATTTGAGGAGGATTTTGAGCTGATGAATTTACCGCTGATACCGTAAGGACTTGCGGTATAATACGGATTTACGGTAAGAGTCTCATAGCCTGTTCCGAAAGAGTCTGTGAAAAAGTCGCTGTCATAGAAAAACAGGAGCTGACCGGAGTTAGTGTAATAATCTGTATTAAGATAAACTCTCGCCTTAACATTTTCACCTTTTTTAACTTTTTCGGTTTCAACCCATTCGCCGTTAACTTCTCTGAATATTTTGGTAGTAATATCAAGGTTGAACCCATCGTCAGTAGTTGCATCCCAAGCGAATGCCGCAACTGAAACGGAACCAAAAATCATCAAAACCGCCAAAATAACAGATACTAACCTTTTGATTTTTGTCATGAGAGAATTCCTCCTTGTGATATACCTGACGCCGGAATGCGGCAGGATATAAAAAACAGCTGTGCTAATTCTGTTTCTGCGAATAACGGAATAATTTCTCCCCTGCGGGAAGCTCTTCAGCCTCCCGCAGGAAGATTTTTAGGTTAGGTATAGTTTTTTTAACGCTTAATGGTTCCTGTAACCTGATCAACTGTTGTGACACCTGCAACCTTGCTGTCAATATTAGATGCATCTGTGCTGCTTATAATGCCGTTCTTATCAAGGTCGGCTGCAATCATCATATATCCACAGTAATTGTTGCTTGTATCATCTGACCAGCTTGTGAAGCCGTAAACTTCATCGTCAACGATAGTTGAGTCAACAGCTTTGATAACTGCATCGCCGTTAAGGTCGCCGAAGATAACAACTCTGAACGATTCAACAAGAACATCGTCTGCAGTATTATCAACTGAACCCATGCGGTCATAAACATTGATTATTGTACCCGTTCCGCGATAGGGACCGAAGTTTGTATCAACGGGGATAACTTCGATACGTCCGTCGCCCTGAACATCAACAAATCTGTTAAGAAGTGCATCTTCAGTCAGGTACTCTTCAAGGCCGTAAACATACCATTCGCTGTCTGCGGTGTAATCGTTAACTGTTCCGCCGTTTCTGTCAATGACCGTTGTTGAGCCGTCTCTTGCGATAAGCTGAACGGTAACCTTTTCAAATACGGGAACGATTACGATATTGTTTGCAGGCATTACGCTCGGGATATTATCCCAACCTGTGAAGGTGTAGTATTCCTTAGTGGGAACCTTATCTGTTACGGGGATTTCATCGCCGACTCTGACAAGCTTCTCGTCAAGGACTGCGCCGTTGACATCGTCATCAAGGAAGGTTACCTTGAATACTGCAACATCAAACTGAGCAACGATGATCAGGTTTTCAGCAGGCATTGTTGCGGGAATCTCTTTGCTCCAGCCGGTGAAGGTCATGCCGCTGATTACGGGATCTGCGGGTGCTGTTACGGTTGCGCCGTAAGTATAAGTTTCAACTGTTTCAACGCCGTTTACAACATAAGTGATTGTGTATTCAGCATCGGTCCATGTTGAAGTGAATGTAAGATTCTCAGCAGGCATTGCTGCGGGAATCTCGGGAGTCCAGCCGGTGAATTCCTTACCGATCTGAGGTGCGGGATCCTCGGCAGGAATCTTTGCGCCATAGTAAACATTGATGGGTTCGCCACCGTCGAAGGATACTGTGTAGATATTTCTTGCATAGTAAACCTTGAGAACAAGTGAGCCGTCTGCCGTGATTGCGCCGGACATTACCGAATTATCGGCGTCGAATGTGAAGCCGGGAATCGTGCTGCTTACAGCAGTCTTAATCTTGCCGACGGAATCAGCAGATTTAACGGAAGCGGTCAGCTCATATACGCCTGAGGTATTCATTGAATATGTCTCAATTGTATACTCTGCTTCGTCGTTTTCAATCCACTTTGCAACATATACTGCATCGTGAGCGGGCATTGTTGCGGGAACTACTGTTCCGGCAGTCTCATCAACCCAGCCTGCGAAGTACTTGCCTTCGGGCGGAGTGGGATCATCGGGAGTTACGATTGCTGAACCGTAAACAACCGATTCGGGACCCTTAACAACCGAACCGTCAACCTTGAAGGTGAGGCTGTAGCTGTTAGCTTCGAGAACTGCATAGAATGTTGTGCCGTCAACGGGAACTGTTCCGAGATCGTCGAGAACGGTTGAACCGTCGAGTGACCAGCCCTTGAAGGTGTAACCTGTGGGAGCTGTGTAAGAAGGCGTTGAGATTGTTGAACCATACTCAAATGAGCCGGTTGCAACGGTCTTGCCATCAGCAATAAATGTTACGGAATACTTATTAACAGTCCATTCTGCAGTAATTGTTACATTCTCTGCAGGCATTGTCTCGGGAAGTGCGCTCCAGCCGTTGAAGGTGTAACCAACTCTTGTCGGCTCATCTGCGGGCTCGGGCATATCTGCCTCTGCTGTGCCGTAAGCAACATCAAATTCCTCAACGGTTGTTCCTTCACTTACATAAGTAAGCTTATAGGTGTTAACTGTCCACTGTGCAACGATTGTAACATTTCTGTCAGGCATTGTCTCGGGAAGTGCACTCCAACCGTTGAAGGTGTAGCCTTCTCTTGTCGGCTCATCTGCGGGAACAGGCATATCTGCCTTTGCGGTACCGTAATCAACATCATATTCTGCTACGGTTACGCCAACGCTCTTGTAAGTGAGCTTATTAGTGTTAACTGTCCAATCTGCCGTAATTGTTACATTATCAGCAGGCATTGTTTCGGGAAGTTCGCTCCAGCCGTTGAAGGTGTAGCCTTCTCTTGTGGGATCGTTTGCGGGAGCGGGCATATCTGCCTGTGCAGTACCGTAAGCAACATCAAATTCCTCAACGGTTGCGCCTTCACTTACATATGTAAGCTTATAGGAATTTGTAGTCCACTGAGCTGTGATTATCTTATTTTCAGCGGGCATTGTTTCGGGAAGTGCGCTCCAACCTGTGAAGGTATGACCAACCCATTCAGGATCTGCGGGAACAGGCATATCTGCCTTTGCCGTGCCGTAAGCAACATCATATTCTGCTACGGTTACGCCTGCGCTTCTGTAAGTAAGCTTATAAGTTTTTACAGTCCACTTTGCGGTAAGAGTAACATTCTCTGCCGGCATTGTTGCCGGAACTTCAACTTTGTTATCGTCAACATACCAACCGTCGAAGGTGTAGCCCGTCTTGGTCGGATCTTCGGGAGCAGTGATTGCCGTGCCGTAATCCTGAGTGATGGGAGCAACTTCGCTGCCGCCGTCGGTATCAAATGTGATTGTGTACTGATTGATAGTCCACTTTGCGGTTACCGTTACATTATCTGCGGGCATTGTTGCGGGAAGATTTTCCCAACCGTCGAAGGTGTAGCCTTCCTTGGTCGGATCTTCGGGAGCAGTGATTGCTGTTCCGTAATCCTGAGTGATGGGAGCAATTACGCTGTCGCCTGTGTCAGCAAATGTGATTGTGTACTGATTGATCTTCCACTGAGCTTCAACCGTTACATCACCTGCGGGCATTGTTTCGGGAATCTCAGCATCCCAACCGTCAAATGTATAGCCGGTCTTTGTGGGAGCTGCGGGAGTTGCAACAGTAGCGCCGTAGAGATATGTTACGGGAGTTTCAACTCCGTCAACAACAGTCTTGAAGGTGTAGGAGTTTCTGTCGATATAAACCTCAAGAACAAGTGAGCCGTCGGCAGCGATTGTGCCGGTTGCGGTGCTCTTGCTTTCGTTATAGGTGAAGCCTTCCGCAACGTATACAGGAGTAGCATCAACTTCTTCACCTGTTGTGCCGGTCTTGAGCTCGGTTGTTATTGCATACTGTCCGTTTGCATCCATTGTGTAGGTATCAACAGTATATTCAGTGCCGCTTGCGGGAACGAACTTAGCTGTGAACTCATAGTCTCTCTGAGTTGCGCTGTCAATGACAACGGGGAATGTTACCTTTGCGCCGTCAAGATACCAGCCGTCGAAGGTGTAGCCGGTCTTGGTGGGCTCAACATCGGGAGCCTCGATTTCATCTTCATAATAACCGTAGTTATCATATCCGCCATCATCGTATGATGTACCGTCTTCATTGTAGAAGTAGTAGTTATACTCGATGGGTGTGTGGGATGCGCAAATGACAACATCGTTGTCAGGCATGGTCTGCATGTCTGCTGCATCGATATCCCAACCAATGAATTCCTGACCGGGAACTGCAGGAACATCCGTATCTGCGGGATAAGTAACAGGTGCACCGTATTCAAGTTCTTCTGACTTGATAACAACGGTCATTGCATCATCGCCATAGAATGTAATCGTATGCTTGTTAATTGTCCACTGTGCTTTGATAGTCATGTCACCTGCGGGCATTGTTGCGGGGATTTCAGTATCCCAACCGTTGAAGGTGTAGCCCGTCTTGGTCGGATTCTCGGGAGCGGTGATTGCCGTTCCGTAATCCTGAGTGATGGGAGCAACTTCGCTGCCG
>JBJEQC010000050.1:0-6166 GCA_051881555.1 Acutalibacteraceae bacterium | reverse complement strand
CGAAAGGTAGATTGAATACTCATCTCCCCCGAGATTATCCGTAATCAGAATACCGTTTTCGCTGTCTGCCTTAAGACTGTAAAGATTCTCGGTGTATTCATTGGTCGAGCCGTCAACATTTTCCGCAATGCAGAACATTACGCAATAACCGTAAAGATTTTCAATTCTGTTTGCCATTGAGTCAAGCTCGGCAATCTCCTCATCTGACAGATGGTTGCCCTCGTCAAAAATATGAGTGCTCGCCGCAGATGCGGAAATAACCGTTGAGAAACAGATTACAAGCGCAAAAAGGAGCGCAAAAATTCTCTTTTTCATTATCCGCACCCCCTTAAAGCAACTGAATCAGCCACAAAAGGCCGTAAAGCAAAGCGCTGATTCCCGCTCCGAGAAGCAGAGTGGCCTTTGTGACAGCTTTTTTATCCGTCGGAATGTCTCCGACAAATTTGCCCGTCTGGCCGTTCATTGCGAATGTGTATTCCTGCCCGTTCCACTTCGTTTTCAGAATCCAGACGGGATAAAGCGCATATTTATAAAATCCGTCTGCGATATTAATATGAGTGCTTTTCGGCGTAACGCTTGAATAGCCCTGAACCGTCCGGGCAAATGCACTGCTTGTGCTGTTCTTGATTCTTTCATTTGCTCTGCCGATGCTGTTTTCCACGCTGACATCATATTTATCGGCAAGATAGCCCGCAAGGTATGCCGTGTTGAAATCAACAGCCTGCGAAACATCAAACGGCTCAATGGATTCCATAAGGTCATCGGGCATTTTTTCGGAGCCGTCAACGGGAACATTGTCAAAGCCGATGCTTCCGCTTCTGAAAACGTCGAAGCTTTCAATCTCGGTATAATCAAAATCCGAATCAGACCATTTTCTGGTTTTTTCAGCCGTATAATTAATATTTGCGGTGGCATTGCAGGTAAAAAGCCAATGAGGAACATAAACGCCCTTTATTTCATCAATATGGTTATTATCCTTGAAGGCTTTGGGAACAAACTTCTTTGATGCAATATGTTTCTTCAGGGCTTCCTTTGCCGCATTTTTATCAAGCTTGAAGGGAATAACCAGATCGGGACGGAGCGCACCCGAAAATTTGCCTTTGACAACAACCTGATTGCCGCAGTAAGGGCAGGTTGTTGCACCGGTTGTTGAATCTGCGATTATTTCACCGCCACAGGATTTGCAGGAATAGACCGACATTCCGTCGGTTTCTCCCTCGCCCCATTCCGAGGTTTGAGCGCTCCAATTAATATCATCCTGCATCTCATCGGAACCGTTATCCTGAGGAAAATCTTTGATATCAAACTCGGTGTCGCAATAGGGGCATTTCAGCTTTTGCGAGCTTGTGTCAAAAGCAACGGCTCCACCGCAGCAGGGACACTTTTGCTCTGAAACTACTGACAAGGTTAATCATCTCCTTGTAGATAAGACATTAAAATATCATAAACTTCGTTAAAAATTCCGTTACCGACCTCGGGAAGCTCCTGATTGCTGTTGATTGTTACCGAATATTCTTCTTCCGTTACGGAAAAAGTCAACGATACCGTCGGAGCGTCAAGTGCGATATATTCGCTGTATTCTAACTCTCCCCAATTCATTACTCCGTATTCTATGCAAACGTCACGGATTTTTTCAACCGCTTCAAACGGAACGGAAAGCGTTTTGGTTTCTTCGGGTGCTCCGTTGGAGTTAACGCTTGACGACTCGATAACGGCAGAACCGTTTTCATCGGCGGAGAGCCTGATATACAGGCTCTCGCCCTCCATTCCGCCATAAAGGGAATAAATGCACTCATCGACGATATTCGCCTTTTCGTTAATCATTCCGGTTTTGTCCAGTACGCTGTTCTGCAATACATAAAATACAATTCCAAGCACTGCGGCACCGACAAGCGCAACAGAAACACCGACAATCAACAGAATTTTCATTTTTGATAAGCTTTTCATTGTCTCGGAGTTCCGCAGCACTCGCAGAATCTGCTCTCACCGTTTCTTGCGCCGCAGGCAGGGCATACCCAGCCCTGAGCAGCGGAAGTCTGAGCGGTCTGCTGCTGAGCGTATGCGTTAGGCTGCTGAGCGGCATATCCGCCCGCAGCAGCGCCGAAAGCCGCCGCATTGGGAGCCTGCTGATAAGGATTCTGCTGAGCATAGGGAGTCTGCTGTGCATAAGGATTCTGCTGTGCATAGGGATTCTGCTGAGCGTAAGGATTCTGCTGAGCATAAGGGTTCTGCTGTGCGAAGCCGCCCTGAGCAGCATAGCCCTGATTCATGGGCATTCCGTTATTCATCATGCCGTTGTTCATGGGCATACCGCCGTTCATTCCCATGCCCATATTCATGCCGCCCATGTTCATGTTCGGCATTGCCGCACCGGGAGTAAGAGTGCTGATAATCTGCATTGCCATCTGCCGGAAGCGGTTATACTCGGCAGTGCCGACGCCCTCAACTCTTGTGTCATTGAGCTTAACCTCAAAGTCATCAAAATAAGGGTTATTGACCTTGAATTCAAGAATAAAGTCATAGTAAAAATTATATCTCGGCGGATTGTAGCTGACACGCTGACCGTCCTTGCCCTGAGTATAAATCTCGTCTTTATCCTCATCAATTTTAAGGGTGCAGCTCATAATGCTCGAAAGAGGCATAACATCGGGATTTTCCTCAGACCAACTGCCCTTATTGAAGCGTGAAACAACGAAATTGCCGTTCATTGTGTCAACATAAATCTTTTTCTCCTCGCCGAAGGTGAGATTCGGCGTGAAGCCTGCAAGAACCTGCTTGTTCTGTTCTCTGTAAGCAAGCTGCTGTTTGATTTCATCAATCGTTGAGCTTCTTCTGTCGCTGAAAAACGGAGAAAGCTTCTTTGCGCAGTCCTTGCACATGTTGCCGTCTTCAAGCTTTCTGTTGCCCAAAAGCCCTATTTTCTCTCCGCATATATCGCAGAATTTTTTATCAAAAAGTCCCATAGTCCTTTCCTCCTTGGTTTAATTTACGCTAAGGCCGCTGATTATTGCCTGAACGCCTGCATCATCAATGCTCAGGGCGCTTGAATGAGTTATTGCAACCGTAACGCCGTCAATTGTGCCGTAAAGCGTTCTTGAGCCGAATGAAGGAACAATATAAACAAACTCATTGCCGCCGATTGTTACATTCTCAACCGTATATCCTATCTCCTCGTTGATCTCCTTTGCTCTTTCAAGCAGGGATTCGGGAGTGTCATAATCATAGACATCGGCGCTGAGTCTGACATCATCGGGATACTCGTCATAATACTCATGCTTGAAGTTATAGACAAGCTGATTATCTGCTTTGGGTTCGCCCATTGCCCAGCCTTCGGGAGCGTCAATGCCGGAAAGTCTGCCGTTAACCTGCTGAGCGGCGGGAGCTTCCGTTGCCGCTTCAGTTGCCGCTTCGGTCGCAGCTTCGGTCTGAGCGCCTGCAGTCGTTCCGTCGTCGGCGGGGGCATTGCTGCCGGAGCATGCCGCAAAAGCAAAAATCATTATTAATGCGAGTGAAAGTGCAATTATTTTTTTCATATTAAAAACTCCTCTTCTTTAATTATTTAGCATCATTATCATCAAAAACATCTCCGCACTCGGGGCAGAACTTGGGCGGATGATGGGGATCCTCGGGTTGCCAGCCGCACTTGTCGCAACGGTAAAGGGGCGCACCCTCGGGCTTCTTTGCTCCGCATTCCGGGCAGAATTTGCCTTTGTTAACGGCACCGCAGGAGCACTTCCAGCCTTCATCTGCGGGCTTGGGTGAGCCGCACTCGGGGCAGAATTTGCCTGTTGCTGTTGCGCCGCAGGAGCATTTCCAGCCCTCCTGAGCAGGCTTGGGCTCGGGCTTCTTTGCTCCGCAGTTGGGGCAGAAATTGCCTGTAGCCGTTGCGCCGCATGCGCAGGTCCAGCCGTTTGCCGGAGCCGCGGGCTGCTGAGGCTGCTGAGGCTGCTGCGCCTGCTGCTGAGCGCCCATATTGTAAAGACCCTGAGCGGCGTTGAATCCGCCTCCGCCCATGCCTGTTGCCATGCCCATGCCCATAAAGCCTGTCATTGCTCCGGCTTCATTTCCTGCGGCAATTTCCATGGCATTTGCCGTGGCGTCGGTCATTCTGCCTGCCATCATGAACGGATTGCTGCCCATTGTTGCGGCATCCTCAAGCTGATTAATCTTCTTCATATCTTCCTCTGTGAGGTTGATGGGATTAATCGCTATGCTGTTAACGGCAATTCCTCTGCCCTCAGTCCATGTCTGAGCAAGGGTTGAGTTAAGAGCATCTTTAAGCTCTTTTGTGTGGGCGGGAATCTGAGAAGGACGAAGCTCCAGCTCCGAAAGAGCCGCAAAAGCGGGCTGTAAAGCGTCGATAAATTCGGTTTTGAGCTGACCGTCAATTTCTTCTCTCGTGTATTCATCGGTTACATTTCCGCACACCTGCGTATAGAAAAGCAGAGGATCGACGATTTTGTAGGAATAAACGCCGTTGCATCTGACCTGAACCGTTCTGCGCATGTTGATATGTTTATTGACAACATCGAACATAAACGGATTGGGAGTGCCGAACTTGTTGTCTATTATCTCCTTGGTGTTGAAATAATAGACTCTCTGATCCTTTCCCGTGTCTCCGCCGAAGCCGAAACGCTTGCCGACCGTCTTGAAGGTCTGCTTGATGCTCTCTCCGAGATTGCCCGAGAAAATTGACGGCTCGGTTGATGAATCGTAGGTGAATTCGCCGGGTTCTGCGCAGACTTCAACGATTTTACCGTTTTCAACGATAATCATGCACTGACCGTCGGCAACGGCGATGCCCGAACCGTTGGAAATGATGTTGTCATTACCCTTTGTGTTGGAAGAACGGCCGGTAATCTGCTTCTGACCCTTAACGACCAGAACATCCTTGCTGATTGAATCGCAATAGAAAAATTCTTTCCATTGATCCGCAAGGGTTCCGCCGAGCGCACCTGCTCCTGCTTTAATAAGTCCCATATTAATTTCTCCTTTCGGAATTTAATTATTTTTTCAGCCCCTCGGCAGTTCGCAGTCCTCAACCCTGAGAACCGTGTAGCCGAAAGGATTGTTTTCATCATAGCTGTCAAGCGGTTTAACGATAACCGCTTTGTCGGCTTCAAGAACCTCACCGTCTGTGAGATAAGTACAGACCTTTATTTTAACCGTATATGTTCTGTCGCCGTTATCCTCAACCCCGTAAAACTCCGAGCTGTGCAAATCGCCGTATGAGCACGGCATAATCTCATAAGCTTCAAGCGTATAGACAACCTCGCCGTCATCGGGGAAATCGGGATATGCTCCGTTAAACGACGGATAAAGAGCGGAAAGATAAGCTTTTGCAGCCCATTCGGTCAGCTTTATCTTTTCGCCGTTAAATGCGTCTCCGCCCGCCGCCTCATAGTTCTGAGTTACCGCAAAGGCAAAGGTCATCCAAAAGACATTATCATCTTTAACGGCAGTATCATTATCGTTATCCGCCGCAGTTATCGCATGAGAAAGACAGAGCGCATAGAAAGGCGAATCCTCGGTTATCTCTCCTGGATAGTATTTTTCGCCGATAATCTCAATTGCTTTCGTGTCATCGCCCTTTCCGTCATACTGAATGTAATACTCCACTCTGAATCCGCCGTACTCGGCAACAAGGCGGTATTCGGGAATGGCTTCACCGACGGGGCAGGAAAATTCATAATACTTTCCTTTCTGGGTTTCAATTTCAAAAGCGTCGCTTATTATCTGAAAATTACCGACTTCAATAACCCAGCTTATTTTCTCAAGTCTGACTTTAACGCCGTCCTTTTCAGCCCTGAATTTCCATGTTTCATTAAACTCGCCGTCAATTCCCGTTTCAATTATTTCGGCTTTTTTGATTGCCTTATATTCAGTTGAATCGGGATAGCGGAACAAGGTCAGAAATGTCGGGTCATCATCATGTTCGGTAACGGCAACCGTGCTTTCAATGTCGGCATTAACCGCCGAAGCCTGCTCCGTTGCCGCCGTTGTTGTTTCGCTCTCCGAACCGCCTCCGCAGGCGGCAAGCGAAAGCAGAAACGCAAGCGTCAAAATTATTGCAACCGCTTTTTTCACGGAATCCTCCCCTTTCTCAGCCCATTATAGTCGTGACATAAATCGTGTAGTCAACGCCGTCACCGGGATATTCATAAGG
>JBJEQC010000049.1:0-26210 GCA_051881555.1 Acutalibacteraceae bacterium | reverse complement strand
TGTAAAACATACAGACACAATTTTCCTGATACAAAGCTTATCGAGGGAGATATCAGAAAGCTCAATGCGAAGTCACTCGAAAAAGTCGATGTGTTGACGGCAGGTTTTCCGTGTCAGTCATTTTCCGTTTGCGGCAAGCAAAAAGGGTTCAATGATTCAAGAGGAAACCTGTTCTTTGAAATAATGCGAATTGCGGACGAACTGCAACCTCCCGTTATTTTTCTGGAGAATGTCGCAAATCTCACGGAACACGATAACGGTAAAACTTTCAATGTTATTCACAAAGAGCTTGCAGACCGTGATTATTTCATCAGATATCTCATCGCCGATGCTTGTGATTACGGGATTCCGCAACACAGAACAAGAACCTATATCGTTGCATTCAAATCAAAAGAAGCTTGCGATAAATTCAAGTTTCCCGAGAAGCGTAAACTTGAAAAACGGATTTTTGATATAATTGACAAAATTCAAAAACCGGATGATAAGTATTATCTTTCCGTTGATTCCGACGAATATAAAAAGCTTAATGCCGCAATGAAAGACAGCGAGCAGATTTACCGCTTCTCCGATTACGGTATTCAGGCGAGCAAAGACGGAATATCATTTACTCTTAAGGCAAATATGGGCACTTGGAAAAACAGAGTGCCGTTTATTAAAAATATTTACGGAATAAGAAAAATTACGCCTGATGAATGCTTGTTGCTTCAAGGGTTTCCCGATTGTTTTTCTTTTTCTGACATTCCGCTTAACAGCAAATATAAGCAAAGCGGAAATACGGTTTGCGTTCCCGTAATATGTGAAACAGCAAAAATGATAAAAGAATGTTGCAATGCTTAATAATGCTATTCGGATAATTCCACCTCATGTATTGATAAATATATCCGAAAGGTATATAATAGACAGATAAACAATAAAAACGGAGATAAAATATGTTAAAGCTTGAAAATGTATCATTTAAGGTTGCCGTTGACGGCTCCGACCTTGAAATCATCGACGGAATTTCGCTTGAGATTCCCGACGGAGCGTTCACGGTCATTACCGGGCCGAACGGCGGCGGAAAATCAACTCTTGCCCGCCTGATTATGGGCATTGAAAAGCCCACAGCCGGTAAAATTTTCTATAATGACACCGATATAACGGATTTTTCCGTTACGGAAAGAGCCAAGCTCGGCATAGGCTACGCTTTTCAGCAGCCGCCGAGATTCAAGGGTCTGACCGTCCGCAGGCTGCTTTCGCTTGCCGCAGGCAGTGAGCTGCCCGTTGACGAATGCTGCGGATATCTCACGAGCGTCGGCCTTTGTTCAAAGGACTATCTGAACCGTGAGATGGATAACTCCCTTTCCGGCGGCGAAGCCAAAAGAATTGAAATTGCAACTCTCATGGCAAGAAAGCTCGGGCTTGCGATTTTTGACGAACCCGAGGCGGGCATTGACCTTTGGAGCTTTTCAATGCTTGTTGAGAGCTTCAAGGCGATGAGCCAAGGCAATCATCAGAGCGTTATCGTTATTTCTCATCAGGAAAGAATCATGCAGCTTGCCGACGAAATGGTTGTCATTGCCGACGGAAAAATAAGAGACAAGGGCAGCAAGGAGGACATTTTTCCCCGCCTTATGGGAGAATTCAACGAAAACTGCGGCTTCAGGGGGGAGAAATAAACATGGATAAGATTGACAGTCAGCTTCTCGAATCGATTGCGGATCTCCATGAGATTCCCGAGGGAGCTTATAATATAAGAAAAAACGGCGAGGGTCTTTCAAGGCGTTCAACCGCCAATATTGAGATTGTTCCGAAATCCGACAAGCCGGGCATTGATATAATCATCGCTCCGGGAACGAAGAACGAGAGCGTTCATATCCCCGTTATCATCACCGAGGCGGGAATCAACGACCTTGTTTATAATGATTTTTATATCGGCGAGGGTGCTGATGTGCTTATCGTTGCAGGCTGCGGAATCCATAACTGCGGCGATCAGACGAGCGAGCATGACGGAATCCACACCTTCCATATCGGCAAAAACGCAAGAATAAAATATGTTGAAAAGCATTACGGCGAGGGCGACGGCAAGGGCGAGAGGATTCTCAACCCCTCAACGATAGTTGAGCAGGAGGAAAATTCCGTCTGCGAAATGGAAATGGTTCAGATAAAGGGCGTTGATTCGACCGTCAGAGACACAAAGGCAAGCCTTGCGGCGGGCGCAAAGCTTATTGTTACCGAAAGGCTTCTGACCCACGGAAGTCAGCATGCCCGCTCGGATATCGAGGTTAATCTTAACGGCGAAGGCTCGTCGGCTCAGATTATTTCACGCTCCGTTGCCAAAAACAGCTCGAAGCAGATTTTCCATCCGAACGCAATCGGCAATGCGGAATGCAGAGCGCATGTTCAATGCGATTCAATCATCATGGATGACGCAACGGTCAGCTCAATTCCCGCAATAACCGCAAATTCGGCAGACGCTCAGATCGTGCACGAAGCGGCAATCGGCAGAATCAATAACGATCAACTTATCAAGCTGATGACCTTCGGCATGAGCGAGGAAGAAGCAGAGGAAGTTATAATCCAAGGTTTCCTTAAATAATGAAAACCAAAAACAACGGCATGTATCGGAACTCCCGGTACATGCCATTTTTTACTGTTCTGTGGTTCTTCGCCAATGGAAAAGATATTGCTGTGCTATGCCTCTTGCGCCGTTTGCGCATTCGGGCAGTCCTTCGGGATAAAGCTCCTGCATTATGCGCTTGACCCACACATCAACGGGGAAAGCGTCAACCTTACCGAAGCCATAGAGCAGGGTGCATTGGGCAACCTTTTCGCCGACTCCCTTAATTTTTATCAGCTCGTCTCTGCCCTCGTCAAGCCCCGAAGCATAGATTTTGTCAAAATCAATTTCACCGTTCGCAACCTTTTGAGCGGCGTTAATAATGTATTTTGCACGGAAGCCCGCCCTTATCGGAGCAAGCCCGTCAACTCCCGCTTCGGCAACTCTTTTTGCGCTCGGAAATGCAAAATCATCGCCGCCGAGGTTTTCCCCGAGCAGGCGACAAAGCCTGTCAATAATGCCTTTTATCCTCGGAATATTGTTGTTTTGGGAAATAATAAATGAGCAGAGCGCTTCCCACGGTTCCTGACGGAGCAGGCGTATTCCGCTGCATTCTTCAACCGCTCTTTTAAGGCTTGAATCGCTTGAAAAACGGCGGCAGAGAGCGTCATAATCACGGTCAAGGTCAAAATATTGACGCCAGATATTCTCAAAATCGGCTTTGCCCGTGCCGATAAATGCTGTTCCGTTTTCCGTCTGCCTCAGAGTCAGAGGCTTTGAAAAAGCAACGCCGTGCCAATCTCCGTTTTCTTGCTGTTCCCATCGGAACGCCTGCCCGCAGTCGAGAGTGCGGGCCAAATCAAAGCATGGGATATCGGCGATAATCATATTTTTTTCTTCCGAAAGAATTAAACTTGTCTGCATTTTAATTTCTCCAAATTGTAATAATATGTCAATTTTATCTTTTGTATGTCCAAAAAAATATCATCTTTTTTCGACAAAATGTAAAGATTCTACAACCAAAAGTATATTGCAAAAACGAATAAAAAAGGTTTTCCACATCAAAATCTCAGAAAAAACAAGGCTTTCAGGTGGAGTTATGCACTTTTTCCACACGGTTATCCACATTTTTGGCGGAAAAGTCGGATATACAATCCGTATAATACTCTTGCCTTTTCTGCGGAATAAAACCGCCCCGTAATGCCAAAAATAAGACAGAAATCCATTCGTGAAAGGGGAAAGCAAAGTGATAAAGGGCGTCAACAGGCAGGTAGTCGAGATAACCCAGACCCAATGCGAATACTTTGAGCGGGTGCTGTTTTTCATAAAACCCGAATACTCCGCCGTCAGCGAGGGCGATTTAAAAGAGCGGGCAACAATCATAGCCCAGAGCGCAGGAGTTCCGCCGGCGGCAAGGCTGAAAAAGAACAAACTCAGGCTGGTGCTGAGTCTTTGCGCTTCTGCCTGCGGAGGTGCGATTGTCAGCGGAGTAATTTTTCTGATGACATCATTTATTTAGGCTCTCAAAGTGCCGGCAAAAGCTGCTCATTACGCATTCGGAGCATTTAGGTCTGCCCGAAATGCAGGTGTCCCTGCCGTGAAGCACGCAGCGGTGGCAGAAATCGTTGCTTTCCTCGGGCGGAAGCAGCTCACGCAGGCGCATTTCAACCTTCAGGGGGTCTTTGGTTGCAACAAGACCGAGCAGATTCGATATTCTGATAAGATGAGTGTCGGCAACAACGGCGGGCTTGCCGTAGACATCGCCCATAATCAGATTTGCGGTTTTTCTGCCGACTCCGGGCAGGCTTGTCAGTTCCTCGAGTGTTGCGGGAACTTCACCTGCAAAATCGTCAATCATTTTGCGGCACATGCCGACAATGTCTTTTGCCTTAGCTCTGAAAAAGCCGCATGAGTGAATAATATTTTCAATGTCGCCGATGTCTGCGGCGGCGAAGTCCTCAACCGTTTTGTATTTTTCAAACAGTTCGGGAGTTACGAGATTGACCCTTGCATCCGTGCATTGCGCCGAAAGTCTGGTGGCAATGAGCAGCTGCAGGGGATTTTCCGCATTCAGAGAGCAAAGTCCCTCGGGATATTTTTTCTTGAGCGCATTAACGGCGAGAATTGCAATTTCTTTTTCTTTCAAAGGAATCACCCCGTCAAAATTTTTCAACGGTTATCATTATATATTAAATTGGCTCGGATTTGAAGCCTTATTTTTAAATTTAATATGAATTTTAGTCAATTTGACATAAAAACAGTTGATTTTATCCGTGTTTTGTGATAGCATATCTATGCATAAATAAAAATAGGGGGATTCCTTTATGAAAAAGAAACTGACGGCGAGACTCTGCTTCTTTATGTGTCTTGTCCTGATTATTTCTTCCTTCGCTGCGTGCAGCGTTAAGAAAAAAGATGGAGACGAAACTTCAACCACTCTTGCCTCCGCCGATTCATGGAGCCCCGGAGTAGACGATGTTTATCAGAATGTTCCCATCAGCAAGGCAGAGCTTGTTGACCTTGTTGAGAAGGTTCTCGGCGATGAGGTTAAGGATTTCAACGGAGATCTCAGCACTCTGACGCCCGAGCAGATCGAAAAGGTAGAGGATTACGCAAAGGATAACGGCCTTACCATCGAAAAGGACGACAACGGAAACACCGTCATCAAAAAGGACGAGGTTCCCGTAACCAAGATTCCTCAGAATGAGGTTGATGAGATTTACAGCAAGGCTTCGGTCAAAGATCCGAGCAACCTGACTCCCGAGGAAATAACGGAGATCTCAAAGGTTGCGGATGATAACGGCCTGATTGTTCAGACAAAGCCCTCGGGCGGCGGAGTTGACATTGTCAGACCCGTTTCAACAACCAAAGCTCCCGCAACGACGGCTAAAGTTGTTACCAATCCGACAACAACGAAGAAAGACAATACTCCCGAAAAAACAACGAAGCCTCCCAAGGCAACAACAGGCGTTTATGTTCCGCCGACTGCGGGCGATGTTGCGTCAAAAGGAACAACGGTTCCTCCGGTTGCAACGATATCTTCCGATTGGTGCGAAACATATTCAATGGGTTCCTCAGGCAGCAACAATGTGTTTGCTGCTAATGATGTGACAAAAGACGGCGGCACGGTTGCGGTAGGCTTCACATTGGGTGCGGAAGAAACATCAGAGCCTGCGGCACTTATAGTTAAGTATTCCGACAAGGGTAAGGTTTCATGGAAAGCAACGATTTCCGGCAATGAATCAACCGCTTTTGAGGATGTTGCCGTTCTTTCGGACGGAAGCATTGTTGCAGTCGGATATACCATGGCCAACAATATTGTTAACGACAGCGAGTATGTATGCAAAGACACCGTTGAAGCTTTTATTGCAAAATATTCAAAAGACGGTAAGCAGCTCTGGATTAAGATTTTCGGCGGCAGCGGAGACGATATTATCTATGCGGTTGACGCAACCAACGACGGCGGCTTTGTAGTCGGCGGTAAGACAGACTCAACGGACGGTCATTTCTCAGGCCTCAGCTCAGGAAAATATAAATGCTTCATTTATAAATGCGATTCAAACGCAGGCATTCAGTGGCGTGATTCGCTTTCAGGTTCAAAGCATTGCGCGGTTGAAGCGGTTTCCGTCGGCTCAACCGGTGAAATTTACTCAACCATTTCTTCAAACTGCAATGACGGCGATTTTGCAGGTATGAAGCAAGCGGAGGAGGAGCTTAAAGGCAGGTTTACCGTTGTTACCAAGCACACCGCTTCGGGCAATCGTGCATGGGCAACAGCCATTTATGATGTCGGCTCTGTTGAACTGACTGCAATTGTTGCTTCCGATAACGGCGGCTGTGTTGTTGCGGGTAATTACACCTCAAATTCCGACGGAAATAAATATTGCTTCAAGGGCATTTATAACGGCGGCATGACGGGAACGACCGACGGCATGATTGTTGCTCTCAAGGGCGACGGCTCGTTCTATTGGAAACTGCCTCTTATCGGCTTTGAAAACGATTTCCTGAAAGGAATCACAAAGATTCCCGGCGGATATGCCGTTTCAGGCTATACGGCGTCAAGCAACAGAGATTTTGCGATTACCAACAGGGGCGATTACGATTCGTTTGTTTACACCGTATCGCAGGGCGGAAAAGCGAAGAATATTTCTTCGTTCGGCGGCTCCGATTCCGATAACGCCCGTGCCATCTGTTCAAACGGAAGCTCGGTCTTTGTCTGCGGCTCGACCAATTCATCGGACGGCTTCTTCAAAGACAAATCTCCTTCGGGATCTTCCGAGGCATCGGTATGCTTCAACTTTAAATACAATATTGCATAACATTAATAAAATAACGGAACGGCTTGCATCTGACCGATGCAGGCCGTTTTTGCGCTCCGACCGGATTAAAATTTATAATATGATAACGGCTTGAACTTATACCCGTTTTGTACGGCATAATCGATGATATCTCCGAGAGCCTCTGCGTTATCGGGAGAAACGGAGTGGAGCAGTATGACCGCTCCGGGGTGGAGACGGGCGGTGACGGTTTCAAAGGCATATTCGCCGCCCTTTGTCTTTTTGACATCCCAGTCCGCATAGGCGCAGGACCAGAAAACGCTTGTGTAGCCCATTGAATCGACAAGCTCAAGCGCATTTTCCGAATAAGAGCCTTCGGGAAAGCGGAAAAAGCTTGTTGCATAGCCGAAATTGCTTCGCAGATAATTGTCGCATTCCAATATTTCATCCGCCATTCTCTGCCTTGAGATCTTTGAAAAATCGGGGTGCTTTGAGGAGTGGTTGCCGACCGTGTGACCCTCGTTAATCATTCTTGCAATAAGCTCGGGCGACGATTTGATATGGTCGAGCGTGCAGAAAAATGCGGCGGGCACCTGCTTTTCTTTTAAAGTGTCAAGAATTTTTGAAGTGCAGCCGTTTTCCCAGCCGCAGTCAAAGGTCAGATACAGCACCTTTTCGGCGGATTTCGTGTCATAGCAGAAAGCTTTATATCCGAGCCTCTCAAGATTGTTCTGAACTCCGACGGCGATTTCGTGCGGTTTACCGTCCTTTGCAACTCCGAAGCTGTGTTCGATTTTTTCAGTTGAAAGCTTTCGTGAATTGTCGGGGTCATTGACCTTGAAGCTTGCTGGAGACAGAATTTTTCTGCCTGTGAGCGGAGAAGTCGGAGCGGATTGCACCGCCGATGTGACGCGGGAAGCCGTTTCACGGCTGTCTTCAACGGTCACGGGAGCGTTTGCCTCATCCTCCTCAAGGGTCTTTCCGCCCGTGCAGGAGGAGAGCAGAAGAATCGCTATAAAGGAAATAATTAATAATATTTTTTTCAAATTTAACACCTTGCTTTATAATTATATTTCGTGTATAGTATAACCTGAGCGAGTTGTTTCATCGGGAAAATAAAAAATTTCAAAATTTTTTTAAAACGGATGCAACAAAAATGAAAATCAGAAACACTTATATAGTGTGAGTGGTAAGGAGGGGCGACCTTGAGCGATCATATTACCGAGCTCGTTGCTCTGGCAAAGGGAGGAAGCGCCGAAGCGTTCGGCGAGCTTTACGGGCTTTACTATAAGGATATGTATTGCTACGCCTGCTGCGTAACCGGCAGCGATATTCTTGCGCAGGATGCCGTTTCGGATGCGGTGCTGTCCGCATTCAAGCAAATCGGTTCTCTGAAGAACCCAAAGGCGTTTAAAGGATGGATTTTCACCATTCTCTGTGCGGCGTGCAAAAGGTACTACACGGAAAACGAAAAAAAGAAATCGATGGTTTATCTCGACGATGAAGAAGGCGGGTTTGAAGAGCCCGCATCTTATGACAGCCTGGAGCTTTCGGTTGAGCTTCGGCGAGCGCTGGACAGCCTTTCCCGTGAGGAGAGGGAAATCGTTCTGCTCAGCGTTCTTCACGGCTATAAAAGCCACGAGATAGCCGAAATGCTTGAAACCTCGCCGTCAACGGTTCGTTCAAAGCTGAAAAGGTCGCTTGCAAAGCTTCAGAATCAGCTCGGCGGCAATACATAAACAGGAAAGGAGGGCGGATAAGATGAAAGACAGCGAAAAGCAAACCTTGGAATTACTTAAAAATGAACTTCAAAAAAGCACTCAATCAGCTAAAATACCTCTTAAATTGCAGAAAGAAAGCATTGTTGCAATGCTTAATGAAGAAAAGAAAGAAAAGGATTTTTCCGATAGAACGGGGACTCAGAATAAATCAATTTCCGTTATTCGCAGAATGACGGTTGCGGCGGCAATGCTTGCACTTGTCGTCAGCTGCACGCTGTTCATGCGTGCAAACAGCGTCAGAGTAATAAAAGCTGACACCTTCAACGAGGGAAATTCAAGCGTTTCTCCCGTAAAGAGTGTTAACAGCTATGAAGAAATAGAGAACGCAGTCAGAAGCATTTTCAACAAGGAGACAGCTTCACCGGCAGTCAGCCAAAGCCCGGAAAACGAGAGTACAACCCAAAACCGAACTCAGACCGGGGTTATCGACCGGCTGCGTGAGGGATACAATAAATATATCGGCGATTCAAGCCAGAACACAACCGAGGTTTATGTTAACGCTCAGAATACGGCTCCCGAGGCTTATGTTGCTTCGTCCAATGCGGTTGCGGCGATTGACAACCGCCATGCGGATATCGTCAAGACCGACGGAGACTATATTTATATCGTAACCACGGGAAGAAACGCCGAAACGGGCAAAACGGTTGAGCAGGTAAAAATTATCAAGGCTGTTCCCGCGGACGAGATGAAAACGGTATCAACCGTTGACCTTTCCGACAGGGAAAACGGTGAACAGGTCAGCGAATGTCTTGAAATCCATGTTAAGGACAATATTCTTGTTGCCCTTATGAGCCGATACAGCTATGCGGCAAACGGTTCGGCGGCAGGGGATTCAACCGCTGCGCTCTTCTATGATATCTCCGACCCGAATTCACCCGTTAAGCTTCGTGAGCATGTTCAGGACGGCAGTTATGTTTCTTCAAGCTTCCACGGAAGCGGACTTTGCATCTCAACTGCAAAGGCTATTAATTCCGATTCATCGGGAAGCGAGCTTATACCCGCATTCAGCGTCGACGGCTCTGAGGTAAGGCTCAGCACCGACGAGATTATATATACCGTCAACGACCCGACGGCGACCTATCTTTTCATTACCGTTACGGATATTTCCGATTTCGGAGCAAAGGTCGGAAGATTTGCAATTCTCGGCGGCGGAACGGATATCAGCTATTCGTCGGATTCGATTGCGGTAACGAGAGGCTTTGTTTCGGTTGAAGCCGATGAAAACGGTGCCCGTGAGAGCAAGACGGAGATTTACCGCTTCTCGGTCAACAATTCAGCAGTTTCGTTCGTCGGCTCTTACACCGTTCAGGGCGCACTCTGCGGCGGAATATCGTTTGACGAGAGCAACGGTTATCTCAGAGCGGCAACCTCCGTTAAGGGAGCAACCAATATTTATGTACTCAACGAAAAAATGGAGTTTGTCAGCGGACTTAAAGGAATTTTCCCGGGTGAAACCGTTAAAAATATTAAATTTATCGGCAGTAAGGGATATATTGTATCGGGCAAGAGCAGTGAAAAGACAATGATAATCGACTTTTCCGACTATTCAAAGCCCAAGGTTGCGGGAACCATTGAAACAAACGGCTTTACAGGCGAGTTTTATGCGGTTTCGGATTCGATGATTCTGACCGTTTCGGGATATAAGAATAATGACAGTGGGAACAATTCGGTTAAGCTCACTTTGTTTGATGTCAGCGACCCCGACAGCCCGAAAGCGGTTTCGTCGCTCGAATACAATGACGGAGAATATCTCCTGCCCTTGGAGGGCGACGGCAGATGCGTGATTTTCTCAGCGGACGGCAAGCTTTTCGGCTTCCCCGTTGTTAAAATCCACAGGAATGAGGACGGTCCCGAGCTTCAGACCTCGGCATATGTTCTTTATAAGATTACCGAAAACGGAATAGAAGAAGCAGGTCAATTCAATCATTTTGATAATGAGCCCTATGTCGGCGATGCCGCCGTCAGAGGAACCTGCATCGGCGGAACGCTCTATACCGTTTCGGGCGAAAAGGTTGTTGCCTTTTCGATAAGCGATTCATCGGTAATCTCATCTGTTGAGCTTTAATCAGTTAAAAATTCCGCAGAAGGCGTCAATGCCTTGCCTTTAAAATTCGGATGGATTGGGGTTTCGGAGCTTTTGCTCCGACAAAGCGGAGTTTTATATAGCCTGCATTCTTTGGGGAAAGAATGCAGGCAGGGGGAAAAAAGATGGTAGTGCAGCGGCGGGGCGCACAGGCACAGTGCGCTCCGCCAAGCAACATTTTGCCGTTAAAGATCGTCGGCGTCCTGAACGGGGCGGATTCCGTCATAGGGCGTGCCGGTGTAGCTGCCGAGAACATCGGTGTGAATTTCTTCATCGTTCACTTCGTAGCCGTGCGGCTCGTCTTTTCCGTCAAAATGCCACTGAGACTTGGGCTTTTTTGTCTTTTGAAATCTGAAGGGCATATCAAAAGCTCCTTTCGTTAATCGGAAGCCGCAGAACGGTTTCCGTAACAATATTTTTACACGCACTTTCTCTTAAATTCCGATAAAACGGATAATATTAAGCATTTTTTGCTTTCCGATTGCGAATTGGGAAATTTATTCTCTTGACAAAGAGGGAACGAGAGTGTAAAATAAGCATGTATGGCAAAGTGACCCTACGGTCTAAATTAATTTAAAGGATGGTAATTAAAATGAAAAAGACAGTTTCTTTGCTTCTTGCCGTAATCTTTGCGGCAATCGCAGTATGCACATTTGCAGTATCGGCTTTTGCTGAGCCGGAAGATACTGATACTCCTGTAGTATCAACAGAGGGTTGGGTTGATCCCACAGAAGCACCCTCAACAGATGCACCTTCAACGGATGCACCCTCAACAGACGCTCCCTCAACGGATGCGCCTTCATCGGAAGCTCCCTCAACAGACGCTCCTTCAACAGAAGCTTCCTCAGACACTAATACTACAGGCACAACTCTTGCTGACGATACACCCGTTGACGGCGGAAGCACAACCGCTATTGACGACGGCACAACAAAGGCTCCCGCAACAACCAAGAAGCCCGCAGTTGTTGACACCGTAATCCCCTCAACCGGCAGCAGCGTTCTTGTTCCCGCAGTTGCTCTTCTTGCTCTTGCAGCAGGTACGGTTGCAGTTATAAAGACAAAGAAGGATAACTGATAACTTAACTTAAAAGCTTTCCGAAGCCTTCGGGTTCGGGATTAAATAAGAAAACAAAACAGATTACAGGCTTTTCCGAAAGGATTGACCCGTAATCTGTTTTTTGTTAGCTGTTTATAATTAATTAAAGGTTTCGTTCGTAATAATATTCCGTGCCGCAGGGGGTATCAAGCGTTTTAACGCCAACGCCGTATATTTTGCTCAGAATATCCGAGGAAAGGATCTCATCGGGCGTTCCCGTCTGCGAGATAACGCCGTTTTCCATAACGGCGATACGGTCGGAAATTTTAAGGGCAAGCAGAATATCGTGCAACACGAGCAAAACGGTTTTGCCGCTATCGGCAAGCTGTCTCACGGAGTCGGCAAGCTTTAACTGCTGACCGATATCAAGATAGGTTGTCGGCTCATCCATGAGAATGATATCCGCCTGCTGGCAGAGCGCCATTGCGATATAAACCTTTTGGCGCATACCGCCCGAAAGCTCGCTCATAAGCTTGTCTGCAAGATGTGATATCCCCATCTGTTCCATTGAGTTTTGAGCCGCTTCAAAGTCGGCTTTGCCGTATCTTCTCGGATAAGAGAGATAGGGGAATCTGCCGTGAAGCACCATTCTGCCGACGGTTATGTCGGGAATATTTTTCCCCTGAGCAACATAGGCAATCTTTTTCGCCGATTCAGAGGGAGAAAGCGTTTGGGTTGAAACGCCGTCGGCGAGTATTTCGCCGCCTGTTACGGGGAGCATTCCGAGAACGGTTTTCAGAAGCGTGCTTTTGCCGCATCCGTTCGCACCGATGAGCGTTGTTATTTTTCCGCTCGGGCATTCAAGGCTTGCGCCGTGCAGAATTTCTTCTTTGCCGTAGCCTGAGTGAAGATTAATTGTTTCAAGCATGGCGTTTGCCTCCTCTCGTGCGAACCAAAAGAGCAACAAAAACGGGGCCGCCGATAACCGCCATGAGGATTCCGACGGGAAGCTCATACGGGGCAAAAACAAGTCGGGATATCAGGTCGCAAAGGCAGACAAAGCCTGCACCCATAACGGTGCAAAGCGGCAAAAGTCTGCGGCTCTCGTTGCCTGCAAGCTTTCTGACAAAGTGCGGAACGATAAGTCCGATAAAGCCGAGCAGACCCGCAAAGCTGACCGCCGCTCCTGCAAGCAGAGCGGAGATAATAAGAAACAGAATCCTGTATTTTCTGACCGACAGTCCGATGCTCCGAGCCGTCTCATCGCCGAGAGAAACGGCGTCCAGCTCGTTGGAAAGAGTGAAAAGCAGAAGCAGAGCGGCGGCAATCATAATTACGGAGGGAATCAGCCTTGTAAAAGAAACCGCCGAAAAGCCACCGACCCGAAATTCTGTTGTCAGCATTGCGGCTTCGGGATTCAGAACCGTTATTGCTTCGCTTGCGGCTCCGAGCATACTGTTGAGCGCAACGCCGCCGAGAATAACGGTGGTTTTTGAGGCGGATATCCGGCTTGAAAACAGGGATATTATCAAAACCGCAAAAAGACTTCCCGCAAAGGCGCAAACCGAAACCCCGATGCCCGAAAGCACTCCGCAGGCACAGCAGATTGTAACGCCGAGCCCTGCGCCCGAGTTAACTCCGATAATGCTCGGTGAAGCAAGCTTGTTTGCCAGCACATTCTGTAAAACTGCGCCCGAAGCCGAAAGCCCCGCCCCGGCAAAGAGGCAGGCAACGGTTCTCGGAAGCCTTGAATAGAGCAGAATATTTCTGCCGACGGTATCGCCTTTGCCGAGAAAGAAGCCGAAAAGCTCCGAAGCGGAAAAGACGATGTTGCCCAGAGCAAGGCTGAGGGCGGAAATCAGAACGCAAAACAGCAGACTGCCCGCCAAGAGAATAAAATAATTTCTTTTATTCCTCATAGAGAATTTTCTCCAGCTTTTCGTATGCCTCGGCGAATCTTGCGTTCGGCTTCATGTTGTAAAGTTCTTTTTCCATATAATAAACCTTGCCGTTTTTTACTGCGTCAAGCTCATTCCAAAGCGGATTTTCGCTGAACAGCTTTTCAACATTTTTCTTTGTTCCGTCAACATTGTCGCCCATCTGAACGAAAAAGATTTTTTCGGGATTCTGCTGAATAATGCTCTCAATGCTGAGATTATCAAGCAGTGAGCTGTCGCTGTCGGCGATATTGATACATCCGAAGTCTCTGAGCATACCGCCGAGCATCGTTCCCGAGGTGTTTTTAGCATTAATGGTTGAAGCCGAAACCTTCATCACGAGAACCTTTTGGGCGGGCTGTCCTTTGCTGCGTTCAAGAATGGCGTCAATCTCGGTTTTCTGAGCCGTGCCGTATTGCTCATAAAGTTCGGGCTTGCCCGTGATGTCGGTGCATATTTTCAGCATATGAAGAAAGCCGTCAAAATCCGAAACATCGAAATATGCAACCGTGATTCCTGCATTTTCAAGGGTTTCCCGCATTTCAAGATGTCCCGAAAGCTTTGAGCTTGCAAGCACGAAATCGGGATTTGATGCCAACAGCTCATCCTTTGAGGGCGAATGGGATGTGCCGAGATTCACGGCGTCCTCGGGCATGGCGAGATTCAGATCCTCCCATGCGTCGTCGGCAGAGGCGCAGACCGTTCCGCCTGCAAGCATCCAGATATCCGCATAACTGCCGAGCAGAGTTGCAACTCTTTCATGTGAATTGACGGTAACGCTTCTGCCCGAATCATCGGTGAATGAATAACCGTTTTCGCCGCTCTGAACCTCTTTTTCTCCGCATGAGCACAGGCAGAGCAGAACGGAAACGGCGATTAATATAATTGAAATTGCTTTTTTCATAAAAATATCCTTTCAAAAAACGGGTCACGCATTGCACGAGACCCGTTTAAAGTTGTTAAATACAATAATTTTTGTCAGCAGGTTGCGCCGCCCTTGACTTTCTTTTCAAGAACCGCCGATTTGTCGATATCGGAATTGAGCAGTTTATCTTCAACATATTCAAATCCGAGGCGGTTGACCGTGTCGGCGAAGCGTTCGCCCGTGATACCCTCGTCACGGAAGAACAGGATAGCCTTTTCAACCGTATCGAGAACCTCTTCCTCGCTCGTGAACAGCTTTGAAAGCGGCTTGCCGTTGGCAATCTTCTTGCCCCATCTGCCGCCGATATAAATTCTGTAGCCGTTAGTGTATTCCTCGGTAACGCCGAACGGGCATTTGCCCTTACAGCGTCCGCAGCCGTTGCAGGCGTCGGAATCAACCTTTAACATGCCGTCCTCAAGCGTTGCAACCTTGATCGGGCAGGAGGTTTCAACCTGACACTTCTTGCATCCTCTGCATTTTGAAAAATCAAACATCGGAACTCTCTGGCCGATAATGCCAAGGTCGTTAAGGTCGGGCTTAACGCAGTTGTTCGGGCAGCCGCCGACGGCGATTTTGAATTTGTGGGGCAGGATTACATCGTGATAACCCTTATAGAAACGCTCGTGGATTTCTTCGCTCAGACCGAAGGTGTCAATAAGGCCGTATTGGCAGGTTGTGCCCTTGCAGGAAACAACGGGGCGAACCTTTGAGCCCGTTCCGCCTGTTTCAAGGCCGTGCTCGGCAAGAAAAGCAATCAGAGGGTCGATATTTTCGTAGCGAACGCCCTGAATTTCAATCGTCAGACGGGTTGTCATGGCAACCTCGCCGCTTCCGTAAAGCTCGGCGGCTTCGGTTATCGCCTTGTTTTCTTCGGCGGTTATCTTGCCGTTGCGGGTGATGATGCGAACATTGAACACATCGCCGAAGCGTTTATCCTGAAGGCATCCGAGACCCTTGACACGCTTGATTTCCTCTGCGGAGAGCTTTCCTCCGTTCGGAACGGAACGCTTGATAACATTGAAGGTTGCTCCGCCCTCAAGCACCTTTGTGTTCGTGAAGCCGAGAGCCTTCAGCTTGTTCTGAGTGAGATATCCTCTCTTGCCTCTTGCGCAGACAAGCAGAAGCTTTTCGTCCTTTGAGTATTTTGCCGAAGCCTCTGAGGCTTTGGTCAGGTCAAACCATTCTGCGCCGGGCAGGGTCGGAGCGGGGTGAGCGTCGATGAGCTTGTAGCCCTTTGCCGCACCGTCGGCGTATTCGGCGGGAGTGAAGGTATCCAATCTGCCGCTTATCTTGTTGAGAAGAATTGAACATGCGGCGGCAAACGGATGAATTGCGGTTGAGAACGGCGGCGCATAGGCGAAATCCATTGTCACAAAATCGTCAGCCTTACAGCCCATTGAAATGCCGACAACGGCAATATCCGCCATTTTATCAACGGTGCCCTTGCCGAGAACCTGCATTCCGAGCAGTCTGTGACTGCTGCGCTCGGCAATTAATTTTGTAATAAAGAATGAAGAATCGGGATAATAATGCGCCTTGTCATCGCTTACGCAGAGAACCGAAACGGCATCAAAGCCCTCGGCCTTTGCCTTTTCTTCGGTCAGACCCGTTCTTGCGGCGCTGAGCTCGTCGGAGATTTTAACAACGCCCGTGCCGAGACAGCCCTTGTATTCGGTCTGCTCTCCGCCGAGAGTCAGAGCAAGCGCCCTGCCCGTGATGTTGGCGGTTGAACCCATAGCCGACCATTGACTGCCGCCCGTGATGCGGTTTTTAACAAGCGCACAGTCGCCGACAGCGTAAATATCGGGCAGATTGGTTGCCTGATATTCGTCGGTAACGATACAGCCTTTTTCCATGTTTAAGCCGGAGTTTTCAAGGAATATCGTTGCGGGGCGGATTCCGACGGCGAGAATGACAAGGTCGGCGGGAATAAATCCCGAACCGGTCTGAACGCCCTGAACGGAATCGGTTCCGCTGATTGAATTAAGAGCGGTTTTGGTCAGCACACGGACGCCCTTTGCCTGCAAATGACGGCGGATATAATCTGCGGTGTCGCTGTCAAAGAGGCTCGGCAGAAGCTGAGAAGCCATGTCGATAACCGTAACGGAAATGCCCTTTGCTTTAAGGTTTTCGGCAACCTCAAGCCCGATAAAGCCGCCGCCGACAACAACGGCCTTTTTGCAGTTGTTTTCTTCGGCGTAGCTTCTGATATCAATTGCGTCCTCGGGTGTGCGAACGCAGAAAACGCCAGGAAGCTCCGTTCCCTCAACAGGGGGAACAACGGGCTGAGCGCCCACGGCGATAACAAGCTTGTCATAGCCGACGGTTTCGCCGTTGACGGTGACTGTTTTGCTTGCGGGGTCAACTGCCGTAACCTCGCTCTTTGTGTGAACGGTTGTTCCCGTCAGCCCCATGAATTTTTCGGGGCTGTTGACAATCAGCTCTTCTCTTGATTCGATGGAGCCGCCTATATAATAAGGAAGCCCGCAGCCTGCATAAGAGATATCGGCGGATTTTGTGTAAATAACAATTTCGGCGTTCGGATTTTCACGCTTCAGCTTTGCCGCTGTCTTTGTTCCTGCCGCAACGCCGCCTATGATTACTACTTTCATAGTATTGCCTCCCAAACAGATAAAATAACGGAAAAATTATATCATATACATTCGAAAAAAGCAAATGAACTTTTTGGCTGAAAAAAGCCCCCGAATACCGCTGATGCGATAAACGGGGGATAAATCATTTGTTAATTTCGATTTTGCCGTAAAGAGATGAACCGACAGAATCCGAGCGGGGAGCTCTTGCGGGAGCCTGAGTCTCGGCAGAAGAGCTGTTGTCTCTTCTGTCTCTGTTGCCTCTGTAGCCGCCCTTGTTATAGCCGCCTCTGTTGTTATAACCGCCCTTGTTGTAGCCGCCGCGGCCTTTATTGTATCCGCCTCTGCCGTAGCCGTTGGTGGGCTTAACGCCTTCTTCAAGAGTGATAACAACTTTTCTTTCGCTGTCTGCGCCGACGGAGTGTGAGGTTACGCCCTCAATCTCCTGAATCGTTGTGTGAATAATGCGGCGCTCATAGGGATTCATCGGCTCAAGAACAACATTTCTGCCGTATTTTCTGACCTTTGCCGCATTCTTGCGGGCAAGGGCTCTGAGAGTGTTCTCTCTCTTTTCCCTGTAGTTGCCGACATTGATTGAAACTCTTCTGTGATCCTCTGCGCCCTTGTTGACAACAAGGCGGGTCAGATACTGAATGGCGTCAAGGGTCTCGCCCCTTCTGCCGATAACCGAGCCGTAGTCGTCTCCGCAGCTGATTTCGATGCGGACATCTTCTTCGTCTGCTTCAACGGAAATATCGGCGTTTTCAACGCCGAGGCTTTTGAGAATTGTCTGAAGATAATCCTTAGCCTTTGCAAAGGGATCGTCCTCAACCTCATAATAAGCTCTCATCTTTGCGGCAGAACCGCCGAAAAGGCCGAGAACCTTTGCCTTGGGTCTTTCGATAACATCATATTTAACATCTGCATCCTCGGGAGCTCCGAGAGCTTTGAGGGCAGCTTCTTTTGCTTCGTCAAGGGTTGCGCCGGTGCCGAATGCTTCTTTAATCAAAATAATTCACCGCCTGTAAATAAAGTAAAAATAAAATCAGTTGTTTGTTTCCTTATTCTTTGCAACAAGTTTAATACTGTTCTCTTTTGAACGGCGTTCAACGGTTTCGTCAATCATATCCTTGGCAATCATCTTTTTGGGATTGCAGAAGTGGCCGACAATAACGGTTGAAAGGAAGCCGAAAATGCTCGAGGCAATCCAATAAATACCGATACCGGCAGGATAATTGACAACAAAGTAAAGTGATAACAGGGGCATACCGAACATCATGCAGCCCATTGCGGGGTTGTTTGCCATGCTCGGATTTGACTTTTTCTGCTTAATCTGAGAATATACCGATGTTGCCATTGAAGAAAGGAAAGAGAGAACGGGGATTGCCCAGATGACATGAAGTCCGTGACCTTTAGGGATATCGCCGAGCGAGAAGAGGCCGAAAAATTCGAAGTTAACGCTCTTGATAGCGGCGTAGGTTGCCTCGCTGACGCCGGCAATGCCCTGGAGTTTGTCAATATTCTGCATAACCAGCAGTTCGCCGAGAAAGCTTGAATTGCCGAAAGTGGAGGTGTTGAGATTTTTAACCGCATCGGTGAGAAGCGTTATCTCCGCATCGGGAATTCTGAGAAAGTGGCTCAGGGGATAATAGATTGCACCTATAAGTCCGAAAAGCAGAACAAACTGAAAGAGCATGGGAACGCAACCTGCGTTCATGGGATTATAGCCCTCACGCTGATAGAGAGCGCTCGTCTCCTCCTGGATTTTCTGCTGATTGCCTGCATATTTTTCCTGAATTTTGCGCAGCTTCGGCTGGATACGCTGAGTTTTAACCATTCCCTTTTGCTGGCTGATTGTTGAAGGAGTCATAAGAAGCCTTGCAAACAAGGTCAGCAGAATGATTGAAACAGCGTAATTCTGAAAGCCCACGGTGTCATAGATCAGTCTTAAAATAAAGCCGAAAGGCGTGCCGAGAATTTCATAAATAAAGGTCATTTTTTATCCTCCGGGTGAGAATGCTTCTTTGGCGGAACGGGATCATAACCGCCGGGGAACAGAACATTGCACCTCAATAGTCTGAAAATAGTGAGCAGGGTTCCTCGGAAAGCCCCGTGAACCTGAATCGCCTCAACGGCGTAGTGAGAGCAGGTCGGATAATACCTGCACATGGGCGGAAAAAGCGGGGAGATATGCTTCTGATAAAAGCGAATGGCAGAAAGTAAAAACTTTTTCATTTTGAACCGTCTCCCGCTCCGCAGCGAATAACTCCCAATTCCGTCAGGTGCTGCCGCATGACGGGAATGAGATCAGAGCTTTTAAGCTTTTTGGTCTTGAATCTTGCAACGAAAACGATATCGCAGTTGCCGCTGCACATCGGATAAACCGAGGAGAATGCCGCCTTGATAATGCGGCGGCATCTGTTTCTCTCAACTGCACTGCCGAGTTTTTTTGCGGCAGTAACGCCGAAACGGCAGCCAAAGCCCCTGTTTTTGACAACATAGGTGACAAGCTCGGGAGAAACCTTAGACTTCCCCCTGCCGTAGGCGTGATGAAATTCTGCGTTTTGCTTTAAAGTTGCTGCAGAAGACATTTTGCATCAATCCTTCTTCGGATTAGTAGGAAAGCTGCTTTCTGCCCTTTGCTCTGCGGCGGGCAAGAACCTTGCGGCCGTTTCTGTCAGCCATTCTTTTGCGGAAGCCGTGTTCCATCTTGCGATGACGCTTTTTGGGCTGATAAGTTCTTTTCATTTTTCTAACCTCCGTTTCAATATTATATCTTCAGACCGGTTAACGGGCTGAAACAATCGGAATTAACCTTGCAGAAGAAAAATACACGGTTAAAACTGATTATTAAGCATGGCAAAGCGAGGGTATAACACCCCTCAGAGTACCTATTATATAACAGCTTGACCGCCGATGTCAATATTTTTTTAAATTAAGTTACTTTTCTTTTTTTCTGTGCTTGAAAAGAACGGATTAGTGTGTTATACTGTAAAATGTATTTTTATCGCTAAAAAAGTTTAATTTTAACATCATTATTGTGTTACTGTTTAAAAAACTACGGATTGGGAGGAAAAGAGGATATGGAATCCCTGAAAGAGATGTGGTCGCTTGTCTGCGAACGGCTCAACGCCTCGTGCGGTGAAGTTATTCACGATATCTGGTTCAAACCCCTTGAAATATTGAGCTTCGACGGAACCAAGGCAGAAATTGCCGCAAGCGAGTTTAAGAAAAAAATAATTGAACAGAAATTTTACGGAGATCTGAAAGCGGCTTTTAAAGATGTTATGGGCTTTGATGTTGATGTTGTTCTCGTTGACCCCAACGCCGCTATGAAAGCTCCGCCGCAGAACGACAAGACGCCCTCAACCTCGCTGAGCATTGAGAAAAACACCTTTGATTCCTTCGTTGTCGGCTCGTCAAACCGTTTTGCCTATGCCGCAGCTCAGGCGGTTGCGGAGAATCCGGGCGCAGCCTCAACCTATAACCCGCTGTTTATCTACGGCAATTCGGGCCTCGGCAAAACTCATCTGCTCTGCGCCATCAGCAACGCTATAAAGGCGAAGAATCCCTCTGCCGATATTATTTTTACAAGAGGCGAGGACTTTGTCAACCTTATCATTAAGGGTATACATGATAAAACGATGAACGAAATCCACGAGAAATACCGCAACTGCGATGTTCTTCTCGTTGACGATATTCAGTTCATCGCCGGCAAGGAATCCACTCAGGAGGAATTTTTCCACACCTTCAATGCGCTCACTCAGGAGGGCAAGCAGATAGTTCTGACCTCCGACAGAACGCCCAAGGATATTGAAATTCTTGATGAAAGGCTCAGAAACCGCTTCGAGTGGGGACTTATCGCCGACATTCAGCCGCCCGACATTGAAACAAGAATGGCAATCATTCAGCGCAAGGCGGACACGCTCGGCCTGGAGCTTCCCCCCGATGTCGTTCAGTTCATTGCGGAAAAAATCAAGGCGAATATCCGTCAGCTTGAGGGAGCGGTCAAGAAAATCAACGCTCATGTCAACATTGACGGAGCAACCGTCAACATTGCAATGGCACAGAATGCGATAAAGGATCTTATGGCGGACAGCAGACCCGTTTCGGCGGTTGTCAACAGCATAATCGCCGAGACGGCGAGAACCTTCGGCGTTCCCCAGGGCGATATTATTTCAAAGAAAAAGGACGCCAAAACCGCAAAGGCGAGGCAGATTGCCATTTACATAGTCCGTGAAATGACCGATCTGACTCAGAAGGAGATAAGCGAGTATTTCGGCGGCAGAGACAGAACGACGATTCTTTATTCCTGCGACGAAATTGCGAAAAAATCCGAAAAAGATCCTGCGCTTAAAAAGACGATTGACAAAATCATCAAGAATGTGCAGGAGCAGTAATTATATACATTTAATATATAGATCGCAGAGGTAGACGAATGGGACTTTTCAAAAGAATAAACAAGGGTCTTAAAAAGACAAGAGACAGCATGACCGGCGCCATCAACGCCGCTCTCCACGGAAAAAACGAAATAGACGATGAGTTTTACGAGGATCTTGAAGAAATCCTCGTTATGGCGGATGTCGGCGTAACGACAGCCGAGGAAATTGTTGAAAAGCTCAGAGACGCCGTTTTCAAAAAGGGCTTGCGAAAGGCAAAGGATGTTAAAGAAGAAATCAAAAACATCGTTGCAGACCTGCTCAGCGGCGGTGAGGAGCTGGATATGATAACCGTTCCGTCGGTTATTCTCGTTATCGGCGTCAACGGAGTCGGCAAAACCACTTCAATCGGGAAAATGGCGGCGATGTTCAAGGCTGAGGGCAAAAAGGTTATCCTCGGAGCCGCCGACACCTTCAGAGCGGCGGCAATTGACCAGCTTGAAATCTGGGCAGACCGTGCGGGCGTTGACATTGTCAAGCACAAGGAGGGCGCAGACCCGGCGGCTGTTGTTTTCGATACGATCGCCGCAGGCAAGGCGAGAAACGCCGATATTATTATCTGCGACACCGCAGGCAGACTTCACAACAAGAAAAATCTTATGGAGGAGCTTGCGAAGATTTACAGAGTCATTGACCGCCAGCTTCCCTATGCCGACCGTGAAATCCTGCTTGTTCTCGACGCGACAACGGGTCAGAATGCGGTTAATCAGGCAAAGGAGTTTAAGGATGTTGCCGAAATTACGGGCATTATCCTCACAAAGCTTGACGGCACCGCAAAGGGCGGCGTAGTGCTTGCAATCAAAAACGACCTGAAGGTTCCCGTTAAATTCATCGGCGTCGGTGAGGGAATCGACGATTTAAGACCGTTTAATCCCAAAGCTTTTGCAGAGGGACTGTTTGAAGAAGACCAAGACGAGGAATAATATAATTATGGATTATATAATAGCAACTCACAACATGAAAAAAAGAGATGAGCTTCAGCGCATTCTTGCTCCGCTCGGAATCCGTGTTCTGCTTGCCGAGGAGGCGGGTGTTGAGCTGACGGATGTTGAAGAAACGGGCACGACCTTTGAAGAAAATGCGCTTCTGAAAGCCGAAAGCGGCTGCAAAGAGAGCGGAATGCCCTGCATTGCCGACGATTCGGGGCTTGCGGTTGATTATCTTGACGGTGCTCCCGGAGTATATTCGGCAAGATATGCAGGCGAGCACGGCAACGACGCCGCCAACAACGAAAAACTTCTCAAAGCCCTTGACGGCGTTGAACCCGCAAAAAGAGGAGCGGCGTTCGTCAGCGTTGCATGCTGCGTTTATCCCGACGGCAGAAAGCTGATTTCACGGGGAGAGTGCAGAGGAAAAATCGGATTTGAAGAAGTCGGAGACGGCGGTTTCGGCTATGACCCGCTGTTCCTGCCCGAGGAATACGGCGGCAAAAAGACTATGGCTCAGCTTACCGCGGAAGAAAAGGACGCAATAAGCCACAGAGGCAAATCGGTTCGCAACCTTGCCGAAAAGATTGGAGAGAGCAGATAATGACAAGTAAAGAAAGAGCTCAGCTCAGAGCGCAGGCAAACACTCTTGAGCCGCTTTTCCAGATCGGCAAGGGCGGGATGTCGGACGCTCTGATAGCTCAGACAAACGACGCTTTAAGAAAAAGGGAGCTTATTAAAATCAAGGTTCTGCTTGAGAGTGCGCCCGAATCGCCCCGTGAATTTGCCGACAAGCTTGCCGAGGCAACGGGCAGCGAGGTTGTTCAGGTCATCGGCGGCAGTATCGTGTTTTATAAAGAGAATCCCGATGCAGGCAAAGAGGAAAAGAAGAAAAAGCCTGCCAAAAAAGGCAAACCGCTTTCAAAGGTTAAGGCAAAGAGGGCGATTGCCGCAAAGCGTGAGGCTGAAGAAAAAAAGAAAAAAAGAGATTTTTATGCCAAGAAAAGGAATTACGGCACAAAATAAGGCATATTTTGCAAAATTCAGACACAACATCGTCCATGCACAAAAATTTTTAAAATTTTTTGTTTATCATGCAACAAAAATTCATTATTGACACACTTATACTATGTGTGGTACAATTGCAACCCACGAAAGGTACTGAAAATGGATAAAAACAGCGGCATCAAGATAGCGGCGCAGAATAAGAAAGCGTATCACGACTATTTTGTGCTTGAAAAAATTGAAGCGGGCATTGAGCTTTTCGGCACGGAGGTCAAGTCGATCCGTCAGGGCAAAATCAATCTCAAGGATTCATGGTGCTTTGTCAAGGACGGCGAGATGTTCGTCAACGGAATGCACATCAGCCCTTATGAGCAGGGCAACATTTTCAACCGTGACCCGCTGAGAACGAAAAAGCTCCTGCTCCATAAGCGTGAAATAAAGCGGCTCTATTCTCTTGTCAAGCAGGACGGTCTTGCCCTTGTTCCCCTGAGCGTATATTTCTCAAAGGGGAGAGCAAAGGTTGAGGTCGGGCTGTGCAAGGGCAAAAAGCTCTATGACAAGCGTGAGGTTGCCGCCAAAAAAGACGCTCAGCGAACCATTGAGCGCAATATGCGCCGATAATATACGGGGATGAAAGGATTTCGACGGGGAATCTGAGCCCGGATAAGCGAGTAGCGGTGCGGGACCGCTATAAAATCCGCAATTTTCAAAATTAAACGACAACAATAAAGTTGCACTTGCTGCTTAATTAAGCAGCCGTCTCTGTGCGGAGGACTGCGGCCGCATAAGAGGCGTCGATTAGCAGTGAACGTGAGCAGGTGACGGCCGATAGCCTGCCATGAATAATCTGTCTACCAAACCGCAAAGCCTGCCCGACGGCGTTGCGGCAAGGGAATGTTAAAAGACGGGATACACTCGTAGAAAGTCCCTGCAAGGGTTTTTCGGACGCGGTTTCGATTACCGCCATCTCCACCAGACTTGCTTTGGGGAGGCGGAGAGCCTCCCTGCGGCACCCAAAGAGTTGTAATTTTTCAGAGAAAATAAGGAGGAGGAAGAACGATGAAAAAGAAAGGTCTTAACATTCCGGTTATTGCCATTTCCGCTGTTGCGGTTTGTCTCGTTGCGGTCGTTGCCGCTCTTGCCGTCAAAGCGGGCAGCAACCCTCCCGTTGAAGCCGAGATAACCGGCAATGTCGGCGAAAACAGCAATTATTATGAAAACAACTATATGACAAGTCCCGAGGAATCAACCTCGCCGTTTGATGTTATAGTCAACACAACGGCTAAGATTCTCACCAATGCTTATGTTCCCTCAACTCAGAGCTCAACGAAGGCTGAGGCTCAGACAAAGCCGTCAACAACCGCAAAGCCCGAGGAGGTTACCGTTCCTCAGCTTGACCCCGAAGAGATGTCTCATGCGAGCGGCAGCAGCGCAATGGCGGTAACTCCGAGCGGAGATTTGCCCAACGACATGTCCTTTGCGGGGCTGAAAAGAATGGGCTACGATGTTATCGGCATGAAGGATTACATATATAACGACGATAAAGACCCCGACTGCATGCAGAAGAATTTCGGCTATAACAAGCTTTATGACGCAGGCGCAGGCCTCATTGATTTCAGCATTGACACAGCGAGAATCGAATTCAAATACGGCAGCAAGGAATATATGATTCAGCTCTGGAAGGGTCAGTATATTTCCGGCAAGCTCGGCACGGTCGGCGGCGAAATCGGCGTCTACACAAGACCCAAGGGAACCGTTTCCGCAATCGGTCATTACAGCTGTGCCGAAGAAGAGGATTGGCTTTATATGGAGATGACCTGCTTCTGGGATGAGCAGGGCAACGGCGAATATCTGCCGCAGTTCACAAGGAACTACACCGAATATTGGTGGGCAACCGGCTTTGTTGACGGTCAGCTTGCCGACCGCAATAATTCCGACCCGCTGAGAATCCTCGGCAGAATCACCTTCAAGGATGAAGAAATGGCTCAGAATTTTGCCGCGGCGATGAGCAAGAAAGGCTTCACGCAGGTTTCGGAGTTTTCACCCGAAGTAATCGACACCTACAAAATCTACGGTAAGGATGTCATTTTCCTCTGGCAGAATGTCAGATAAAACTACGGAATTAAACTCCGAAAGGAGTTGATTATAGGCGGGTATCCGCTGAATATAACCCGGGCTTATGCCCGCAGGAGGAATTGAAATGGGCAAATTAAACATGACCAAGCAGAAAATTATTATTCTTGCCGTCAGCGTTGCTGTTGTTATCGCAGGCTCAATTGCCGCCGTTGCGATAATCAGAAATGTTAACAAGAATAAAGAGAGCACAACTACAAGCGCAACCGTTTCACAATATGATTACAACAATTATGATGAAACATATTATGTTGATGTTCCCGAAATCGTAACCGATGAAAACCATTCGGCAGTTACCGATGTTTCCGGCAATGTTATGACGACAATCAAAAAGGTTGTTAAAACAAGCCAGAAGGTTGTTACCACCAAAAAGACCGCAACAACTCAGAAGGCTAACGCAGCCGCAGGCACAACCTCCGCAGGCCTTATCAATAACATGATTGGCTCCGACGGTAAGCAGGTCTTCGGCTACAGATACGATGAAGCAGGCAATTATTATTACACCGACGACAAAGACTGCTGGCAGAAGAATGCGGGCTAC
>JBJEQC010000048.1:0-6293 GCA_051881555.1 Acutalibacteraceae bacterium | reverse complement strand
AAGACATAATGGATGCATTGGTGAGAACCTTGCTTCCGGACATAATCAGCTTCTGTGAAAGCGAAGAAGGCAAAGCAATCTTTGAAAAGTGGAAAGCTGAACAAACAGAATAATCCAACGCAAACGAGGGTAGTCGCAAGGCTATCCTCGTTTTTTGCAATCAGAAATAATTAAGAAAAACAACAAATCCGAACCCTTCGCCGATTGGCGTAAGGTTCGGATTTGTACTGTTTGGTGCACCTGACAGGGGTCGAACCTGCACATCAAAGATACCGGATCCTAAATCCGGCGCGTCTGCCAATTCCGCCACAGGTGCAATTGCTAACTGATATTATCACGAAAGGCGGGTTTTGTCAAGCCTGACCCTGCTTTATCAGTATTCAACCTTTAAGCCTTCTTCGGCTTCGGCAACCTTCAGCATGATAGCGCATTCAATTCTTTTTCTGTGAAGCTCACAGCCGAATTCATAAATGCCGTTAACCTTGCCTGCGCTGTGATAAGCGTTTGCCGCACAGCCTCCGCTGCAATAGAGCTTTGCAAAGCATTCTTTGCATTCCTCATGACTGTAGACATTGCATTGTTCAAACTCTTTGAGAATTTCTTTGTTATTAACTCCGTCAAAAACATTGCCGAGCAGGAATTTTTCGTCTCCGACAAACTGATGGCAGGGGTAGAGGTCGCCGCTCGGAGTGACAGCCATATATTCCGTGCCGACCCCACAGCCCGAAACACGCTTGACAATGCAAGGCCCGCTTTCAAGATTTATCATGTAGTGGTAGAATGTGAATCCGCTGCCGTTTCTGTATCTTTTAAGCATTTCGGCTGCAAGAATTTCATACTGTTCTTTAAGAATCGGCAGATCTTCGTCACGCAAGGCGTAGCTTTCGCTCTTGTCGCAGACAACGGGTTCAATTGAAAGCTCCTTGAAACCGAGATCTGCCATGTGAAGAATATCTTTTGAAAAATCGGTGTTATAATGGGTGTAAGTTCCGCGAATATAATAATTCTGCTGATTTCTAGCTTCGGCAAAACGCTTGAATTTATCAATGATAAGGTCATATGAGCCTTTGCCGTTGCAGCTTGTGCGAAGTCTGTCATGAGTTTCTTTTCTGCCGTCAAGAGAAAGAACGACATTGCTCATTTCTTTGTTGCAGAAATCAATAACTTCATCGTCAACAAGTATTCCGTTTGTTGTGAGAGTAAAGCGGAAGTTTTTGTCGCATTCCTTTTCACGCTCTCTGCCGTAGGCGACAAGCTTTTTGCAGACTTCCCAGTTGAGCAGGGGTTCGCCGCCGAAAAAGTCAACCTCAAGGTTATGCCTGTCTCCGCTGTTTTCAATCAGAAAATCAAGCGCACGCTTGCCGACCTCAAAGCTCATTATCTCTTTTTTGCCGTCATATTCGCCCTTCCCCGCAAAGCAGTATTTGCATGCAAGGTTGCAGTCATGGGCAACATGCAGGCAGATAGCCTTAATAACGCCCTGACGGCGCTTGAAATCCTTGGCGGCTTCTTCAAAGCTGTCTTTTGAAAAAAGTCTGCCCTGTGCAATCAGAGTTTCAATGTCCTCAAAGCATTCTTCAATGTCTGTTTCGTTAACATCGTCTCTGCCCGAATATTTATCAAGAATTACCGACTTTATTTTATCCTTTGGCGTGTTTTCATACATGGTTATAATGTGAAACGCAACCTCGTCAACCGAGTGAACACAGCCGCTGTTCTGGTCGATAATAATATTGTATCCGTTCATTTTATATGCGTGAATCATAATAAATCTCCGTTTCGGCAACAAAAAAGGCGGGTGAATCCCGCCGATTTTTGCCTTTGATTTTCCGAATCAGCCGCACAAAACATGTGCGCTTAAATCGAAATTTTATTTCTTAATCTGCTCGCACTTCTGGTTTGCAACAGAGCAAGAAGTTTTGCTTGCTGACTGGCAGGAAGTCTGGCACTCACCGCAGCCGCCTTTCTTTGCTGATTCGCAAAGGTTTCTTGAATTAAGAGTGTTGATTCTTTTCATGTTTCCGGCACCTCTTTTCGTGGATTGTTTTATATATTTTACATCAATATTATGCTTTTGTCAATATTTGATGAGGCAGTAAATTTCCGTCCGAAATCAAATTGACATTTTTTTTGCTCAAATCCAAGATTTGGCTGAGAATTTCACTGCTTATTATTTCTCCGGGAGCAATGATCGGGATTCCCGGGGGATAGGCATAGATAAATTCGCCGCATATTTTGCTTTTACATTCATTGAAAACAGTAGGAGTTACGCTCTCGGTTTCCCATGTCTCAAATCTTTTTTCACATATTATACTGCGGTAATTGGCTTTTAGCGGCTTATCACAAAGCGAATCGATTCGGGAATTAATTCCTTTTATCGCCTTGCAGAGGAGATTGATTCCCTCGTCCGTGTCGCAGACGGTCGCAATGAGAATAACATAATCCGAGGTTACGGCTTCAGGCTCGATTGAATAATCACTGCGCAGCATTTCAGCAAGCTCGGCGCCCGATATTTCCTTTGAAGAACCGATTACGATTCTTGATCTGTCCTGCTCAAAACCGCCGTTTGTCTTTTCGTTGCACCAGGTAAGATTACGGCATTTTTCAAGCGTTTCATACACTCTGTCGAGCCTTGCGGAAAATTCCTTGTATTTTTCCACGGAATTTTCCAAAAAAAATGCACATCTTGAAACGCTGTTCATCAGAACATAGCTCGGAGAGCTTGTTTCAAACATATCAATGTATTTTTTTATCTTCGGTTCAAGCTTCGGATTATACACATTCAGCACCGCTGTCTGAGTCAAAGCGGGCAGGGTCTTATGGAGCGACTGAACGGTTATGTCTCCGCTCATTCTTTGAGGAAAGAGGGGAGAGAAGCCGAGATGTGCGCCGTGGGCGCTGTCAACCAAAAGCGGAATATTGCATTTTATTCTTGAAATGATTCCCTCATATGTCGGGGAAGTGATAACAACAGCTTTAGCGTCGGGATTATCGGCAATTACCTTGTCGATATCCTCCTGCGTAACTGCACCGCAGCCAAAAGGCGTTTGAGTCGGATAAATATATTCAACTCTCAGGCGGCGCAGACAGCAGGCGTTATATACGCTTTTGTGACAGTTTCTTGCAATGATAATTTTGTCGCCGTTATCGCAGAGTGCAAAAATCGAGGCAAGGATTCCGCAGGTTGAGCCGTTGACAAGCATAAAGCTTCTCTTGCTTTCGTAAAGCTTTGAAAGCTCCGTCTCAATATCTTTAAGAACACCCTCGGCATTGTGCAGATTGTCAAAGCCGTCAATTTCCGTTATGTCGATGTCGGAGCAGGGAACCGAAAATTCCCCGTTCCTTTTGTGACCCGGCATGTGAAACGGATATCTGTCAAGTTTTTTCAGCTTTTCTTCAAGGCGCAAAATTATCTTCCTTTATCAGATGAGTGATTTATAAAGCTCGGTGATTTCTTCAACGCTCGTGTCTCTGGGGTTGCCTGGACGGCAAGCGTCGTCATATGCGGACTGAGCAAGGAACGGAATATCCTCGGGCTTAACGATTTCTTTAAGGTCGGCGGGGATTCCGACATCCTTTGAAAGCTGTTTAACAGCGTCGATTGCAGCCTTTCTTGCTTCTTCAATGCTCATTGCGTCTGTTCCCTCAACGCCCATTGCTTTGGCAATATCTCTGTATTTGTCGCCTGTTGCGGGAGCATTGTATTCCATAACGGTCGGAAGAATGATAGCGTTTGCAACGCCGTGAGGTGTATTATAAAGAGCGCCGAGCGGGTGAGCCATTGAATGAACAATGCCCAGACCGACATTTGAGAAGCCCATTCCTGCAACATACTGACCGAGAGCCATGCCCTCTCTGCCATCTGCGGTGTTGGTAACTGCGCCTCTGAGGCTCTTTGAAATGATTTCAATTGCCTTGAGATGGAACATGTCGCTCAGTTCCCATGCGCCCTTAGTGATGTAGCCCTCAATTGCGTGAGTGAGAGCGTCCATGCCTGTTGCGGCGGTGAGGGAAGCGGGCATTGTTGACATCATGTCGGGGTCAACAACAGCAACAACGGGGATATCGTGAACATCAACGCAGACCATTTTTCTGTTCTTTTCACTGTCGGTGATAACATAGTTGATTGTTACCTCAGCGGCTGTGCCTGCGGTTGTGGGAACGGCAATGATGGGAACGCTCTTGTTCTTTGTGGGAGCAACGCCCTCGAGAGAACGGACATCTGCAAATTCGGGGTTTGCAATGATGATGCCGATACCCTTTGCGGTGTCCATTGATGAACCGCCGCCTACGGCGATGATGCAGTCTGCGCCGCTTTCTTTGAAGGCTTTAACGCCGTTCTGAACATTTTCAATTGTCGGGTTAGCCTGAATTTCGCTGTAAACATCGTATGCGATATCAGCTCCCTTGAGAACGTTGAAAACCTTGTCTGCAACGCCGAACTTGATAAGGTCGGGGTCACAGCATACAAGAGCCTTTTTGAAGCCTCTTGCCTTTACTTCGTCAGCGATTGCGCTGATTGCGCCTTTGCCGTGATAAGAAGTCTCATTAAGTACAAATCTGTTTGCCATTTTTATTACCTCCAAAAAAATTTTTAACATTAATTAAAGATTAAGAAAATCTTTTCTGTAAACATCAAGAAGACCGAAAGCCTTTGCAATTTCAACAAGGTCGGGGTCCGTTATCGTGTTGACTCTGGGCAGGTGAGCAGTCATCATATAAAGCTGAGCCGCTTTTTCAACGGTTTCGATAAGACCGAAAGCCTCGTCAAGATCCTTGCCGCAGCCGTAAATGCCGTGCTGACCCCAGATAACGAGGCGGAATTCTTTCATCTTTTCAGCGGTTGCAATGCCGATTTCGTTAGTGCCGCAGACCATCCAGGGAAGAACGCCGATTCCGTCGGGGAAAACAACCATGCATTCGGTGCACATCTCCCAAAGAGAATGGGTGAATTTCTTTTCGCTCAGCTCGTGAACATAGGTCATTGCAAGCGTATTTGTCGGGTGGCTGTGCATGATAACTCTGTTTTCAGGATTCTTTGAAAGCCTTGAAATATGGCTCATAAGATGAGCGGGAAGCTCAGAGGTCGGTCTGCCGCCGTAGCTGTAGCCCCAGAGAAGCTCGGCGTTAACGCCGTCCTCGGCAATTCTGATTATACCGAGATTGTTTTCGGGGTCATCCTCAACATTCTTGAAGTATTTGCCCGTACCGGTTACGATGAAAATTTTTCCGGCAAGAACCTTTGCGTCAAAGCCCATGGAAATGGTTCTTATCGGATTGTTGATGTCAAGATATTCCGAAACCTCGTCGTTATCAAGCATCATGCTGATGTTGCCGCCGTTTCTTTCGTCCCAGCCCATGCGGTACATATTTGCGGTTGTTTTGCACATGCCCTTGACAAAGGGTGCGTCCATTATGTTTTTCATTTTCTGTTCACCAAAACTTTCTTTTCATATTCCGTAATAATGCCGAGGTAATCGGCTTCAATGCCCTGCCTTGAAAGATATTCGTTCCAGATATCGCCGAAAGGCATTGTTTTCATTTCTTCGCTGAGAACCATAAGCTGAGTAAAATCAGATTTATCCTGAAGCTCTTTCATTTTTTCACAGGGCTGAAGCAAAGCAAAAAGCAAAGCCTTCTGAACGCTGCGAACTCCCGTTACCCATGCGCTGATTCTGTTGATTGAAGCGTCAAAATAATCGGTGGCAATGAACACTCTGCCCAGAGCGTCATTCCTGACTATTTCTTTTGCAATCTCTTTTGTTTCATCGTCGAGAAGAACAACATGGTCGCTGTCCCACCGAACGCCTCTTGTTATGTGGAGAGCAATTTTATCGTTAAAAGCGAGCAATGCCGATATTTTATCGGAAACAAGCTCTGTCGGATGATAATGACCGTTATCCATAAGCGGAACTATTCCGTTTTTGGCAGAATAGCTCAGGCAGAATTCTGCCGAACCGACCGTGTATGATTCAACGCCGATGCCGAAAACCTTTGATTCAAGGGTAACATAAACCTTGCTCTTGTCATAGGGAACGGAAAGAATTTCATCAAGCGATTTTTTGAAACGCAGGCGAGGCGAGAGACGGTCGGCGGGAATATCCTTGTAGCCGTCGGGAATCCATATGTTCATAACGCAGGGAACGCCTGTTTCCTCGGCGAAATACTGCGAAATCTCAATGCAGCGTTTGCCGTGTTCAACCCAAAAGCTGCGAACCGATTCATCGGGAGAAGAAAGAGTCAGCCCGTCCTTAACCATGGGATGAGAGAAGAAAGTCGGATTAAAATCAAGT
>JBJEQC010000047.1:0-6298 GCA_051881555.1 Acutalibacteraceae bacterium | reverse complement strand
GCAACCCTGTTCAGCGGTCGGTTGAGCAGATCATAGGCGGCAACGGCGGGCTCGTCACGGTAGTGGGCGGCAACCTGAAGCCACAGCCTTATCGCCGCATTTCTTGCTTCAAATCCCGTCTTTGACGAATCAAACAGCCTGCATTCATCGTCCTTGCCGCAGGCGGAATCCGTGTTCTGATAACCGGGAGCGGAGTGAAGCTCAAGAATAACATAAATGCCCGCTTTTTTGCATTTTGAAATAATAAAATCAAGCCTGTCAAAGTCGATATCGTCTTTGCAGGTTTCTTTTTTGCATAGAATATCGGCTCTGAGCGGAATTCTGACGCAGTTTGCCCCGAGCTTGCGGAGATATTTAATGTCGGAGGGCGAAACGAGGCTTTCGTTATATTTTTTGATAAGCTCTTTCGCTCCGTAGCTTCCGAATCGACTCTCGAGAGCAAGAAAAACATCACGGTTTTTCATCGGTGAATCGCCCGTGAAATAAAGCAAATCGTCATTGAGATTGATTCCTCTGAGAATGACGGGCTCTCCGCATTCGGAAATAAAGCCGCCGTTTTCGCTTCGGAGAAAATCTCCGTTTGAAATGGGTCGGCGGGCCGTCGCTCTGATATAGCCCAAGACGGCGGGAGCGGCAGCGGCGGCGGCTCCTGCGGCACAGCCTGCTATCATTATTTTTTCGTTATCTGTCAATGCCGACACCTCTTTTTACGATTAAAAATTATTACGATTAAGCATAAAACGATAATCCCCGACGCCGCTCCGAGGCAGTCGGTGAACCAGTCAAACATGCGGCACGCCCTACCCTCAACAAAAAGCTGATGGATTTCATCGCTTGCCGCATAGACGGCGGCAATAATCAGGGAGAGGAACGGGCGGAAGTAACCGAACGAGAGCCGCAGAGCGATGAACAGCAGCGCCGCAAGCCCCGTGAATTCAAGAAAATGAGCGCCCTTGCGAACGATAAAGCTGCTCAGCGGCAGATTGAAAAATGCGGCGAAAAGGTCGCTTTGATTCCGGGATTCTCCGCCGCTTCGTGAAGAAAACCAGAATATCGCTCCCATGCAGGCGGCAACCGCCGCCCATGAAAGGCAGATTGCAATTTTGTTACGCTTCATCAGTCAAACCTCTTTGCGCCGATGAAAGAAACCGTGCTCTCCGAACCGCAAATTGTTATGCCCTCAACCTCGTCGGAGCAGACAAAAGAGCTTGAACGGCTGTAAAGCGGGTAGAAAATACCCTGCTGTAAAATAAAGCTCTCCGCCGTGAAGCATCCGCCGATAAGCTCCTGCTTATCCTCAACGGTCAGCAAGCGGTCGATAATGGCTGTGTATTCTTCAGAAGAAAATTTAAAAATTCCGCCGTCCCTGAACGAAGCGAAGAAGTCAACGGCGTTGTCGTAGGAGCTTTCAACGCCCGCCAGAGCAATCTGATAATTGCCCGAATTCACGGCGTCGGTTATCTCCTGCGGCGTTTTTATCTCAACGGTAATTCCGAGATTGATTCCGAGAGTTTTCTGCCAGATCTGAAGCTGATTGCGGACTGCCGAATCGAGCCATTCGGGGCAGAGCACGGTCAGCGAAACCTTGCTGACTGAAAGCTCGTTCAGAGCGGCGTTCCAATATTCTGCGGCGGCGGTCGGGTCATTTTCAACTTTCGGGGTCTGCGAACCTATCGTTTTACGGTAGTTTTCGCCGCCCGAGGTGCAGTTCATCGGCACAAATCCGCTTTGAGGAGCTGCATTTTCAAATTCGCCGAACAAACTGCGGTCAATCGACGAGGACAGAGCAAGCCGAAGATTTGCATTTTTCAGCAAGGAATCGGAGCAGTTGAAGCTGAAGCCGAAAACCGAATTCTGATTTTCCTTTATCACAACCGTGTTTTCGGGAACAGCGCAGTCAGGCGGGAGCAGAGCGGCGCTCACCGAGGAGGCGGCAAGCTCCTTGACGATTGTATCGGAGTTAAAATCAAAGCTGAAATTGACCGAGAGGGGCAAAACCTCCTGCTCGCCCGCATAATATTTGTTTCTTTTTATCGTTAAAGAAGAATCTGTTGCCCATGAGCTGACATAAAAAGGCCCGTTGCAGAGAATATGGCGGTTGCTCAGCCCGTATCTGCCGTTCATGGCGTTGAAAAATTCCTCGTTGCAGGGCATGAACACGCTCTCGGTGAGCCTTTGAAGCATATCGTCGCACGGCTCTTTGAGATTTATTATCAGGGTGTTATCGTCGGGAGCGGTAACTCCGAGGGTTGAAACCTCCGCCTCGCCTGCATAAATCTCGGCGGCGTTGACGATTGAAAACAGCCGATGTGCGCTTGAGGACGAAATCTGCGGAGAAACGGCACGGCGCATGGCAAAAACAAAATCGTTCGCCGTCACCTTTTCTTCGGAGAATTTCTTATAAAATTCCTCGCCGAATTCGTTTTTGAGCGCAACGGAGCAATACCATTCAGTGCCCTCTTTGAGCTTGAAGGTATAGGTCAGCCCGTCGGGGGAAATGCTCCAGCTTTCGGCGATTCCCGGGATTATCTCACCGTCGCCCGAAAGGCGGACAAGCCCCTCGAACACATTGTTTATAACGATATGAGCCGAGGTGTCCTTGGCATATTGCGGGTCAAGGGTCTGAGGCGAGCCGCCGAGCGAATAGGAAATTGACTGGTTTATGCCTCGGCTTGCACATGAATTGAGCGAAAAAAGAATAATAACCGTCAGAAATGCGGCAAGAAAACGCTTCATTTGTTTTCCTCCATCCATTTTGCAAGCTGCTCGGCAAGGGGATTGACGGCGGTTTTCTGCTTTGCCTGCTGCTGCATATATTTCGCAACATCTCTTTTACCTGCGCCTGCGCTCTCTTTTCTTTTTTCAAAATCGGAAAGCTTTTCTCTGTAGCCGCAAACGCAGAAGAACGATTTTTTGTCGCCCTCTCCTCTGAGCTCGAGTTTTTTGTGGCATTCGGGGCAACGGGCGTTGGTGACAACGGAAATGCTCTTGCGGTAGCCGCATTCTCTGTCCTGACAGACGAGCATTTTGCCCTTTTTGCCGTTGACCTCAAGCAGATATTTGCCGCACTCGGGGCAGGGCTCACGGGTCATGTTGTCATGCCTGTATTTTGCTTCGCTCGACTTAACGCTGCTGACAAGCGAGCTTGCATAGGCACGCATTTCCTCGATGAATTTTGCGCTGTCTGCTCCGCCTTTTGCGATAAGCGAAAGTCTCTGTTCCCATCGGGCAGTCAGCTCCGCCGATTTGAGGTCGGGCGGCACGATTTCAATGAGCTGTTTGCCCTTTGAGGTCGGGAATATTTCTTTTCCCCTGCGCTCAACGCAGAAGGAATCAAAAAGCTTTTCAATAATATCCGCTCTTGTGGCGGGAGTGCCGAGACCGCCTGCGGTCTTGAGGGCGTCCTTCAGGGAGCCGTCGTCAACCTGACCCGTGGGGTTCTCCATTGCGGAGAGCAGGGTGGCTTCGGTGTATCTTGCGGGCGGAGCGGTTTTGCCCGAGCAGATGCGAATACCCCTCGGCGTTACGGACATACCCTGGGTCAGCGGCGGTAACTGCTGAGAAGCCAGATCATCGGAATCGCCCTCGTCATCGGCAAGTGAGGAATCATAGAGCGCTTTCCAGCCTGCCGATTTGACAGACTGACCCTTGGCATAGAATTTTCTGCCGTTCACCGTCACGGTGACCTGAACCTCATCGTATTCAAACGGTGCGCTCAGAACCGCAATGAAGCGGCGGACAACAAGGTCATAAATATGCCGCTCCTCACGGGAAAGCTTGTTGAGGTCAACATATTGCTCCGTGGGAATAATCGCATGGTGGTCTGTGACCTTTGCGTCATTAACGATATATTTCAGCGGTATGGGCTTTGAACGCAGAACGGCGTTTGCGGCGTCCTTGTAGGGCCCTATCGCAATGGCTTTCAGCCTTTCGGGCAGGGTTGCCGCAACATCCTTTGTAATATATCTTGAATCCGTTCTCGGATAGGTCAGAAGCTTGTGGGTTTCATAAAGGCTCTGCATGAGCGAGAGAGTCTGTTTGGCTGAATAGCCGTATTTTTTGTTGGCGTCACGCTGAAGCTCCGTCAGGTCATAGGCGGCGGGAGGAGCTTTGAAACGGTAAACCTTTTTGACCTCGGAGAGCGTTCCGCTCTTGCCCTTGACGCTCTCGGCAACCGCTTTTGCGGCGGCTTCGTCAAAAAATCTTGCCTGACCTTTTGAATCCTTATACAGAGCGGAAAATCCGTTGAAATCCGCCTTGACGGTGTAAAAATCCTTGGGTCTGAATTTCAGAATTTCCTCCTCACGGCGAACGATCATCGCAAGGGTAGGGGTCTGAACTCTGCCTGCGGAAAGCTGGGCGTTGTGCTTGCAGGTCAGCGCACGGCTGACATTAAGCCCGACAAGCCAATCCGCTTCGGCACGGCATTGAGCGCTTCGGTAGAGATTGTCATACTGAGAAGCGGGCTTCAGCGAGGCAAAGCCCTCTTTTATCGCCTTGTCGGTCTGCGAGGATATCCAAAGCCTCTGCATGGGCTTCTTGCAGTTCGCTTTCTGAATAATCCAGCGTGCAACAAGCTCTCCCTCACGCCCTGCGTCGGTTGCGATAACGACTTTATCAACCTCGGAGCTGCCGAGCAGAGTGCTGACAGCCTTGAACTGCTTCGAGGTCTGACCGATGACAACCAGCTTCATGCGCTTTGGGAGCATGGGCAGATCCTCCATGCGCCAGGTTTTGTATTTTGCATCGTAAGCCTCGGGGTCGGCAAGGGTCACGAGATGGCCGAGCGCCCAGGTAACAATATATTTATCGCCGATTATACAGCCGTTTCCGTTCTTTTTGCAGCCCAGAACACGGGCGATATCCCTTGCAACGGACGGCTTTTCGGTTAAGACAAGAGTTTTTGCCAAAATATTCTCTCCGTTTCTTTTACGGGGCGGCTTCTGAACCGACGCCGACTTAATCTATTATTCCAATTTATATGATAACAAAATCACGGCAATTCAATTTTCCGAATTGCAATAATAGAAAAATTTTACAGAAAAAGCCGCCCGAAGCCGAAGCCCCGAAGCGGCAATAATCATTTTAACGGATTATTTGAGAATATTTCTCTTTGCTTTTCTCTTTTTAACAGCTTTTCTGATAATCAGAATCACGGCAACCGCAACTGCAGCAATCGGAATAATGATGGGAAGTCCGCCCACAAGGCCGACAACAAAGCTGCGGAGCCATTCGCCGACTGCCTTGACATTGTCGGAGAAAGCGTCCTTGATTTCCGACCAAAGAGTCGGCTTGCTTTCGCTCACACGCTCAACCTCATTGATGTTCAGCGTAACGGTGCTGAAGCTGACACGGTTTTTGAGCACATTGAGCTGTGAGGTGTAGGAATCAATCTGATAATTGACCTCGGAGAGTCTCTCCTGAATTGCAAGCACATTTTCGAGCGATTCCGCTTTCTTGAGCAAGCCCGTGAGAGTCTCTTTCTCCGCTTTATAAGAATCGATTCTGCTTTCAAGGTCAACATATTCAAGCGTTACATTCTGAATTTCTTCGCTTTTGTTGGTGATTTTTCCGTTTTCGCCTGCCGAGGTGATGAATTCCTCAAGCTTTTCGGCGGGAATGCGGACAACATAATTCGCATATCTGTTTGAATCCTCATAATATCCCATGTTAGACTCAGAGCTTTCAACATAGCCGCCGAGCGAGGCTACGCTCGCTTTCAGGGCTGAAATATATTTGTCATACTCCTTGGTCTGAACATTGAGATAAACGGTTTTGATGATTTTTTCGTTTTCGGTGTTGACTCCGTTCCCGGCGGAAGATTCGGACTTCAAATTGACCGATTCCTCTGAGATTTCGTCGGAAGTCATATATCCGTTATCCGCCGACGAGCCGGCAAAGCCGTCGCTCTTTGCGCTTGCTCCGCAGGCGGCGAACGAAACGAGCATAAGCAGAATCAGGATTATTGCCGATATTTTTTTCATGGATATCACCTTTCCTTTTTTATAATTATTATAAACGCCAATGGCGGCGTTTTATGACGGTATTATGTGGGACGGGCGACCCGTCCGAAAAATGAAGAATGAAGTGTGCCTGCGGCACATGAAGTTTTTGCTTTCGCAAAAATGAAGTTTGCTTTGCAAAAGCTGATTGTCTCTTTAGCCTCCCTCTTGAGGGTGCGGGTTGCCGGTGGCAACCTCTGAGCGAATGCTCAGAAGCACCGACCGAGGCGGGAGCCGAGACGGTGGCACGGCGTAAGCCGTGACGGAGGGAGTAAAAAAGATTTGAAGTTTTTGCT
>JBJEQC010000046.1:0-6302 GCA_051881555.1 Acutalibacteraceae bacterium | reverse complement strand
GGCAATGAAAACGCCGAGGTAATGTTTGTCGGCGAAGGACCGGGCGAAAACGAGGATTTGCAGGGCGAGCCATTTGTCGGCAGAGGCGGAAAACTGCTTGACAAATACCTTGAAGTAATCGAGCTTGACCGCAAAAAGAACATTTATATTGCGAATATGGTAAAATGCAGGCCGCCCAAGAACAGAGACCCGCTCCCCGAGGAGCAGGACTGCTGCATTGATTGGCTCAGGGAGCAAACAAGGCTGATAAAGCCGAAAATCATAGTTTGTCTTGGCAGAATTTCGGCTCAGCGGCTCATTTCAAAGGATTTCAAGGTCACAAAACAGCACGGAGAATTTATTGAAAAGGGCGGAATCCTTTTTATGGGAACCTTTCACCCCGCCGCTCTGCTGAGAAATCCCAATCAGAAGCCCGACGCCCTTGAGGATTTTCTTGCCCTTCAAAGAAAAATCAAAGAGGTTTGCGAATTTACTTATTAAAATTATAATAAAAAATATTGAAATCGCTTTTTTCACATGCTATAATGTTTCCAAAATGTTTACGAAATGTTAAACAAAAGGAGTTGTTAGTGTGAAAAAGGCGATTAGTTTATTACTCTGCGTCGTGCTCATTGCTTCAAGCTGCGGAATAGTTTCTGCGGCGGCAAAAAAGGACGACACCCCGCTGATTCTCGTTCCCGGTTTTCTTCAGCCGTATCTTTTTATTGAAGAAGGCGGGGAAAGAGAGCTTCTTTGGATTCCGCTGATGAAAAATCTGATTAAAAGAGTCGGTGATGATTTTCCCAACCTTATGCTTTCAATTTTCGGCCTTATGCTCGGAGATGTTGAGGGCTTCGGTTACACTCTCGGCACGGGAGCATATGCTGTTGCGGAAAAATTGAGATGCAATCCTGACGGCACATCTGTTTATCCGGTTCAGCATTATTCAAATGCTCCGGAGCAGGCGAATGCCGAGGCGCAAATCAAGCTTTATGAGAACGATGAGATAAAAACGATTCTCTTTAAGGATTATCTGGAATATATTCAGCAGAATAATCTTGCCGATCTGAAAGATGTTTTTGTTTTCAACTATGATTCAAGGTTTGATTCGATTACTCTTGCCGAGGAGCTTCGCAATTTTATCAACGATGTCAAGAAATATACCGGCTCGGAGAAGGTAAACATTCTCGGCTTGAGCTACGGCGGACTCATTGTTGCCACATATCTTTATTATCATATGGATGAAAAGGCTGTTGATAAAACTGTTCTCAGCGTTCCCGCTCTCGGAGGAACAAACTTTGGAGAAAAGCTGTTCAGACAGGAAGTCGATCTTCCGCTTGATGATCTTATTGATTTTGTTGAAAGCGTTCTCGGAACGGGAACGGAAATCTCTACCATCCTTGAATCAAAAGACGGTGATTTCCTTAACCGTATAATGAACAGTGCAAGCGGAGGAATGGTTGATGTTGTTAAATATTGGGGTTCGGTCTGGTCGCTGAGCACACCCGAAATATACGAAAGTCTGAAAAAAGATTTTCTTGACCCCGTTGAAAGCAAAGAGATAATCAAGGCAAATGATATTATCCATTATGAAATTATGCCCTCAATGCGTGAGACCTTTGAACGCTGCCGCAATCTCGGCACGGAGGTTTCAATCGTTGCAGGCTGCGGAAGCACGCTCTGCCTCGGCGGCGATGAAAACGGCGATATTCTGCTCCCCACATATGCCGTAACGGGCGCAAAATGTGCAAAGCTCGGCGAGAGATTTGCCGACGGCTACACGCAGGTCGGCACCGTCTGCAAAAATCCTGCCCATAATCATGTTTCGCCCTCTATGGAGATTGACGCTTCCTGCGCTTTCCTGCCCGAAAACACCTGGTTTATCGATAAGCAGTATCACGCAATGTTCAGCAGTGAGGAATACGCAACCTCGCTGATATCAAAGCTTCTGTTCACCGATGAGCTTAAGGATGTTCATTCCGACCCGGATTATCCGCAGTTTGAGTATTCAAACAATCCCCACAGAGGCGTCAGAGCGAAGCTCAACAACAGCCTTTCGGGATATATCACCTCGGAGGATACCGCACTTTTGGTTGAAAACCTTTTCACGGAAGCCGATGTCAAGGTTGTTTCCGTCATTGCCGACGGAATTGAGCTTGATTTTTCCGCAGGACTGTCTGAAATAATCAAACCCGGAGAGAGCGTTGCAATTCCGTTTAAGGGCGAGATTCCGAAGGTCAGCGCAACGAATGTTGAAATCACCGTGAATTATGTAAAAATCGGTGTTCCGGGTCTTGTGACCTCGGTGGTCTTTGACTTTATGATTGATAACGGAGAACCGCCCGCATACGGCGGCGGATGCGTTAAGGCGGATAATGAATCACTGCTTCAGAAGTTCCTGCCCGATATTGTTTATAATATTCTTGCAAAAACCGCCCTGCGCAGAGACGCAGAATGCGTGTTTGATACATTTATGAAGCTTGTCGGTGCGGCTTAATTAAAAGCAAAACCAATACATAAAAATCCGAGACGGACGCTTGATTGCATCCGCCTCGGTATATTTTTTACTGTTTTCTGACATCGCCGCAGCAATTCTTATATTTCTTGCCGCTTCCGCAGGGGCAGGGATCGTTGGGCTTAACCTTTTCTTTCTTTCTGACGGGCTGTTTCTTGTCCGTGCCGTCGGACGCTCCGCTCGTGGCGGTTATCTTCGCCGCCTGCTCACGCTTTGTTTCTTCCTGACTCTTTATCATAACGGTCAGAATCTGCCTTGCGGTGTTCTCTCTGATATCTTCGTTCATGCCGTCAAACATCTCCGAACCGATGTTTCTGTAAGCAACAACGGGGTCGGTCTGACCGTAAGCTCTGAGGCCGATTCCTCTGCGGAGCTGATCCATTGCGTCGATGTGATCCATCCAATGACTGTCAACATTGCGCAGAAGAATGAGTTTTTCAAGCTCACGCATGACGGGAACGCCGTTATCATCCGTGCCGAAGAGCTTTTCTCTCTCCTCGTATCTCTCGTTGGCTCTGTTAAGGAGCATTTCACGGGCTTCTTCCTTGTCGAATTTGCCGTCCGTGAAGTCGCTGTCCTCGGTGAGCCAGCCCTTGAATTTATCACGCAGGCCGTCAATGTTCCAATCGGATTTTGAAACATGGTCGGAGCAGAAGAAATCAACGGCGTCGTTGATACTGCCCTCAATCATTCTGAGAATAACGGGTTTAAGCTCCTCGCCGTCAAGAACCTGATTGCGCTGTCTGTAAATCAGCTCTCTCTGGCGGTTCATAACATCGTCATATTGAAGAACGCTCTTTCTGATTCCGAAGTTTCTGCCCTCAATCTTCTTCTGAGCGCTTTCGATGGTGTTTGAAATCATCTTTGCTTCAATGGGCATATCCTCGGGAGTTTTGAGCGTGTTCATAACATTCGTGATTCTCTCGCCGCCGAACAGTCTCATAAGGTCGTCTTCAAGCGAAAGGAAGAAACGGCTTGCGCCGGGGTCACCCTGTCTGCCTGCACGGCCTCTGAGCTGGTTATCGATTCGCCTTGATTCGTGGCGCTCCGTGCCGATTATGAACAGGCCGCCCGCCGCGCGGACTCTCTCCGCCTCGGGAGCAATCTGCTCGTCATATTTCTTTTCAAGAGCGGAATATTCGGCTCTTGCTTTGAGGATATCCTCATTGTCGGTCTCGGCAAAGCCCGTCGCTTCTGCGATAAGCTCCTCGGGGTAGCCCTTTTTGCGAAGCTCGGATTTTGCAAGATATTCTGCGTTACCGCCGAGCTTGATATCGGTACCACGGCCCGCCATGTTGGTTGCAATGGTGACGGCATTCTCCTTGCCTGCCTGAGCAACGATTTCGGCTTCTTTTTCGTGGTATTTGGCGTTCAGAACCTCGTGCTTTATGCCCTTGCGTTTAAGAAGGGAGCTGAGAAGCTCGGATTTTTCGATTGAAACCGTGCCGACCAGAACCGGCTGACCCTTGGCGTGGCATTCCTCGATAGTCTGAATAACGGCAAGATATTTTGCCTTTTCGGTTTTATAGACGACATCGGGCATGTCGTTTCTGATCATCGGCTTGTTGGTGGGTATTTCAACAACATCAAGATTATAAATCTGATTGAATTCGTCGCTCTCGGTCATTGCCGTACCGGTCATACCGGAAAGCTTTTTGTAAAGACGGAAATAATTCTGGAATGTGATTGTGGCAAGGGTTTTGCTCTCGTGCTCAACATTGACGTTTTCCTTTGCTTCAATCGCCTGATGCAGACCCTCGTTATATCTTCTGCCGAGCATGATTCTGCCCGTAAATTCGTCAACGATAAGAACCTCGTTATCTTTAACAACATAGTCAACATCACGCTTCATAACGCCGTTTGCTTTGATAGCCTGGTTGATGTGGTGCTGAATTGTCATGTTGTCGGGATCCATGAGATTTTCGAGGTTGAAGTATTTTTCAGCCTTTTCAACGCCGCTCTTTGTCAGAGTTGCGGTCTTGGCCTTTTCGTCAACAACATAATCGCAGTCGTCCTCAACCAGGTCTTCAACATTCTCTTTTGAATTGACTTCCTTTATTCTCGTGCATTTCAGACCCTTTGCGAAGCGGTCTGCAAGCTTATAAAGGTCGGTTGATTTTTCGCCTCTGCCCGAAATGATAAGCGGAGTTCTCGCCTCATCGATAAGAATTGAGTCAACCTCATCGACAATGGCAAAATTATGGCCACGCTGAACCTTGTGTTCCTTATAAACAACCATGTTGTCTCTCAGGTAGTCGAAGCCCATCTCATTGTTGGTGCCGTAAGTGATGTCGGCAAGATATGCTTCCTTGCGCTCGGGATTCTCTTTTTCGTGAATGATAAGGCCGACGGTTAAGCCCATGAAGCGGTAAACCTTGCCCATCCATTCGCTGTCTCGGCGGGCAAGATAATCGTTGACCGTAACGATATGAACGCCGTTACCCGAAAGAGCGTTAAGATATGCGGGGAGGGTTGCAACAAGCGTTTTGCCCTCGCCCGTTTTCATTTCGGCAATTCTTCCCTGATGAAGAATAATGCCGCCGATAATCTGAACGGGGAAATGCTTTAAGCCGAGAACACGCCACGAAGCCTCACGGCAGGCGGCAAAGGCCTCGGGAAGAAGGTCGTCGAGCGTTTCGCCCTCGGCAAGTCTCTTTTTGAATTCGGGAGTTTTTGCCTGAAGCTGTTCATCGGTCAGCTTTGAATATTCATCCTCAAGGCTGAGAACCTTATCGCAGAGCGGGCGAACTCTCTTGACCTCTTTTTTTGAATAGTCGCCGAAAATTTTTGTCAGAAAACCCATAATACACCTCTGAAAATTTATATTGATAAAGATATTTACAAAAGATTTTTGCAAAGTGAAATCTGCATATTGCTTTTGACCGCCGCTTATGGTAGAATTGAAAAAAACAAAAAGGAGAACGGAATCATGCCGAAAAGAGAAGATTATATTTCGTGGGACGAATATTTCATGGGTATTGCCATTCTTTCAGCCTACCGCAGCAAAGACCCCAACACAAGGGTCGGCGCATGCATTGTCAACAACCGCAACAAAATCATGTCGGTCGGCTACAACGGCTTCCCCAGGGGATGCAGTGACGATGATTTTCCGTGGGAGCGCACGGGCGACGAATTTGAGACGAAATATCCCTATGTCTGCCATGCGGAGCTTAACGCCATTCTCAACAACGGCGGCTCAAGCCTTGAAGGCTGCAAGATTTATGTTGCGCTTTTCCCCTGCAACGAGTGCGCCAAGGCAATAATCCAATGCGGAATCAAAGAGGTTATCTATCTTTCGGATAAATACGCCGATTCCGTCGGAACAAAGGCGTCAAAGCGCATGTTTGACAGCGCAGGGGTAAAATATACTCAGCTCAGAACCGCCAACGAGGAGCTGACGGTTGATTTCAGAGCCGAAAGCGTTTGATTTATTGAGCTGTCGCTCCGTAAGTGAAAGCGACAGAACCTGCCGACGAGCCGTCGCCCGAAAGAGGACGAACGCTCATAACGGTTGAACTGTCAAGCCAGACAAAGCCCGAACTTTCGCAGAAAAGCATCGGTTCGCTGAAGCTGATTGGCTCTGCCGAGCCGTCAACCGTGCAGTAAATTATGCTCTGAACGGGAGTGCCGAGGGAATTTGCTTCGCCGAACGAAGCGAAAACCGCCTTGCTTCCGTCGGGGCTTAATGAAAATACATCAGCCGAAGAAATATCGATATCTTTAAGAGTCTGCGCCGCACCCGTCATAAGGTCGGTCATAAGCAGGCTCTTTTTATTTATAATGTATTTGCCGCATTGAAGATAATCGG
>JBJEQC010000045.1:0-6425 GCA_051881555.1 Acutalibacteraceae bacterium | reverse complement strand
GCATAACCGAGGGCAAGGACATTGTTGATAATTCAAGCTATGACGATGTTTATGCCTTTCACCCAGGTGCTCAGCTGAGAATAAAGCAAACCAAGCTTTGGAAAACGGCTTATGCCCGATATACCGATTATGAAACGGCTCAGGTCGGGGTCAGATATAAGAATATAAAAGGAACATGGGAGAGAAAGACCTTCACCTCTCAGGCTGACGGCGTTACGGTAACCGAAATCGGTTCTTCTTCAATTGGGAACAAGGTTAATCTGACGCTTTCAATCGATGATATTTCCGCTTTTGCAAATTTCGGCAACGGCAACGAGGTCGATCTGAAATATAAGAAGCTTGTTGGCGAAGATTGTGAATACATTGCCTTTGCGGCTCATTACCCCGACTATGAAAACAGCGAGCTGAAAAACGGCGGATATTCAACCGTAGTTTATGTTGTCTGCGAGGGCGGAAAAAAGAAGCTGACTGACGGCAAAACGGTTAAAGACAGTCAGTATTGCGGCGAGGGAAATCCTCAGATCAAAATCAAAAACGCCGATTCGGTTTATCTTATCGCCGTTTCGGACAGAACATATGACATGGGCAGTATCTCCGAATTTGAAGAAGCGGAGAATTATGCGCTTGTTGATTCATTGATAGAAAAGGCAAAAGCAGTTGCCGAAAAGTATTCGGAAAGCGGTAAATTCAGCTATGAAAAGGCGCTTGCCGCTCACACGGCGATTTTTACTCCTCAGTATAACGCCGTAACCTTTTCGCTCTGTGATAACAAAAGCTATGCCGCAAACGAACTGCTTGTTGAAAAACAATACCTGAAAGGCAATATTGTTTCCGAGCTTGCCGAGAGAGCTTATTATTCGGGCAGATATGCCTATCTTTGCTCGGCAGGCTACTCAACTCCGAGGCTCGGCGGTATGTGGACGGGCGAATGGGCTCCGGGCTGGGGATGCAAATACACGATGGATGCGAATGTCAATCTTCAGACATCTTCAATGAACACGGGCAATATTGAGAGCGCATATATCGGCTATGCAAGCTTTATTCTCCGTCAGGCTCCCGATTGGGAGGAAAATGCGCTTGCAACCCACGGCTTTACGGATGCCCTGCAAGCTCCCGTCAACACCGACGGCGACAAAGCGGTTCTGACGGAAACCTGCTATCCTTATCCGTTCCGTTATTGGAATGCGGGCGCAAGCTGGATGCTTCAGCCGCTCTATGAAACTCTGATGTGCTTCGGCGATGTTAAAATTCCGCTAAGCGACGAATTTGATCTGAACAAGCTTAGCTCTGTTCTTTCGCCGACCGAAAAAGACCTTGACAGCGAACAGATAAAAGCAATTGAAAATAAAGGATATTTTGACCTCAGAAGCGAAATTCTTCTGCCCTTGCTCACAAAATCGGCTAATTATTGGGCTAAGCTTATGACTCCCGAATATTACACCGATGCGAGCGGTAAGCTTTGCTATGAAAAAGGTAAAACGGAGCTTAACGAGGGCGAAACATATACAATTCTGCCCGGATATTCTCCCGAAAACAATCCCTCGAACTATCCGAGCCCCTCAACCGCAAACACGGCGATTGATATTTCCGCTTGCAGAAGCAACCTTGAAATGCTCATTGATGTTGCCAAAAGCGTTGAGCCGAACGCTGATGTGAGCCAATGGGAGGATTTACTCGGCAAGCTTCCGGAATACCGTTTTGATGAAACGGGGGCGCTTAAAGAATGGGCAACCTCGGATTTTGAAGAAAACAATCTTCACCGCCATCTGAGCCACCTTTACTGCGTCTGGCCTATGTTTGAAACTCAGGATAATCCCGAGCTTGCAAACGCCTGCATTCAGGCGATTGAGAACAGAGCGAGCGAGAACGAGGCGAGCCATGCGCTCATTCACAGGGCACTGATTGCGGCAAGGCTCAAGGATTCCGAAAGCGTCACCGATGCACTTCTGAGACTTATGAATCATTGGATTTATTATGATTCTCTGATGACGAACCACGATTATGACCGCAACAGTTGCTACTGCACCGATTTTGCAATCGGATATCTCGGAATAATCAACGAAAGTCTGATTTATTCCAATACGGGAAAAATTGAAATTCTGCCTGCATTGCCCGAATCGGGCTTTGCGAGCGGCAGAATAACGGGAATCAAAGCAAGAACAAGGGCAACGGTTGATGAATTAAGCTGGGATGTTGAAAAAGGCACTGCAACCGTCATAGTAACTTCCGATATTGACCAGACCTTAACGCTTTCCTGCGGATTATCGGAAGAAATCAAAACCGTCACCCTCTCGGCAGGCGAAAGCGCAACGGTTGAATTTGAATTTTAATCCCGATTTGACAAGATAAAGCCGTGCATGGCATTGCGCCGTGCACGGCTTTTCATAATGATTAAAAGGCTTTCCGAAAGCAAGATTATTCAATTCCCCTGTATCCGTGCTTTTCAGCGTTCCCGAGCAGATATAAAAATGCAAAAGCAGGTATTCGCAGAAGCTCCCGACCGCTTTTGGTGTTATGCACACCGAAATCGTCTGCATTTTTTGTTACTATTATCGCCGCAGATGCTTCTTCGCACAGCTCAACGATTGCATCGTTATCCGAAACAGGCGCACCTTCACGGTATTTAACCTCAATAAGGATATTTTTGATGTTGGGGTAATCAACAACAATATCTATTTCTTTGCTTTTCTTTCCGCCACGGAAATATCCTACCGATGTAGCAAACTGATAATAAAAAGCCGCAATGTGTTTATATACGGCGGTTTCAACAACTTTTCCCATCTCAGTCGGATCGGTCATAACAGAATCGTCCATTAAAACTGCGTTGCGAATGGCGGCGTCTGCAATATAGATTTTCGGCCGTGCTTTCAGAACCTTTTTCCCTGCCATATCTACGGGCCAGCTTTGGTAAATGAGATTTGCGCTCTCCAGATACTGAATATAGTTTTCAACCGTTGTGCGTGACACGCCGTTCAGTTCTTTTGTTATTGCTTCAACGGAAACAATTTCAGAAGAAATGTTGCAAAGATACAAGAAAATTCTTTCAAGTTCGGTTGCGTTTCGAATATTATAGAGCGACGGTAGATCTCTCTTTAAGACCTTATCGACAACATCCTCCCGCATAATTTGCTGTGACATCAAATCGTTATCTGCCAATGCAAGCTCAGGGAATCCGCCGACCTGAAGATATCTAATAAAATGGTTTTGAACCTTTGATAGTTGCATCATAATCTGAGTTCGTTCTATCCGGTTTTTTTTCAGCAGAGAGGTTACCTTTAAATCAGCCGGTATTTTCGGGCAGTCCAATTCAAGAAGCTCGCAGTATTCGTAAAATGACAATGTGGGAACTTGAATAACCGACCATCGCCCGGCTCCGCTTTCACGGCTGCCTTTCATCAGGGCGGGGCTTGCAGATCCTGTTGCTACAACATGGGTGTCGGGCTGTGTATCATATATTGTTTTAAGCCAACGGTCCCAATCCTGTGCATACTGTATTTCATCAAAAAAATAATAAACATCCTGTCCGGCACAGATATTCTCGTGATAGCACTCCAAAACATCTTGAAACTGACTTAATTTCAGCATGGGATGATCCATAGAGATAAAAACTATTTTTTGGGGAGCAACACCGGATTTCAGCAGCGATTCTATCATCTGATATTGAATTGTGGTTTTGCCGACTCGGCGTGTGCCGGTCAGAACAACGATTCGCCTTATATCGGTTTCATTCAGCCTTTTCATGGCTTCGTGAAAGGCAAATCTTTTATATGATTTAGTCATTTTAGGATTAACCACACCGGTTTTCCACCACGGATTATAGGCGGTTAAAACCTTTAAAATTCTGTCTTTTGAAGTTATCGACATTGACGAATCACACTCCTTTGCTAAAATTATAGCTAAAAAATCAATTTTTGTCAATAATTATTATAAGTATACTATCAATATTTTATGCTGAAAATTGATAAAATATCTCGATTTTAACAGTTTAGCAAAGCGGTATATTAACCGAATCAATGCAAATAATACTTTCAAAAGTATTTATTTGAGGTGATGATATGCCTGTCAGGCAGGGAAGATACACTTTGGTTTTGCCGTCTGCGCCCGGAATATCGGGTTATGCCGCCGTGGTCGGCAAAAAAGAAGGTGAGGGACCGCTCGGATCGGGTTTTGACTATATATATGAGGACGGAACGGCAGGAGAAAAGACCTGGGAAAAGGCGGAAAGCGTCATGCACCGTGACGCAGTTTCAAGGGCAATTTCAAAAGCGGGGATTTCGCCGCAGGATGCCGATGTCATTTTTGCGGGAGATTTGCTCAATCAGTGCATCGGCTCAACCTTCGGCATAAGAGAGCTTGGGATTCCGTTTGCGGGAATGTACGGCGCATGCTCAACCATGGCGCTGTCTCTTGCGGCTGCAGCGGCATGCGTTGACAGCAGAATTGCCGAAACGGCGATTGCGTCAACCTCATCTCATTTCTGCTCTGCCGAAAAGCAGTTCAGAATGCCGCTTGAATACGGCGGTCAGCGAACCCCTACAGCTCAATGGACTGCAACCGCCGCAAGCGCCGCAGTGGTAACCAAAAACGAGGCAAAGGCAAGAATAGAGAAAATCATCATCGGCAGAATTCAGGATTACGGCATTAAGGACGCCAATAATATGGGCGCCGCAATGGCTCCTGCCGCATGCAGAACCATAGCTGATTTTCTCAGGGATACCAACACCTCACCGAGCGATTATGACTTGATTCTGACGGGCGACCTCGGTTCGGTCGGCACGGAGCTTTTGTGCGAGCTGATGATGAAGCAGGAAAACATTGATATTTCAAGTGTTCACAGCGATTGCGGGCTTATGATTTATGATATTTCAAAGCAAAAAGAGGTAGGCGCCGGAGGCTCGGGCTGTGGCTGCAGCGGGGCGGTGCTCTGCTCGGAAATATTAAAAAGGCTGGAGCTCGGCGAGCTTAAAAAGGTATTTTTTGTGGGAACGGGTGCGCTGATGTCAAGCGTTTCGTCGCTTCAGAGCGAAAGTATACCGTCGGTTGCCCACGGAGTTTTGCTGGCAGGCGGGTGATTGAAAAATGAATGAACTTGCAGGAGCAATGAGAGTTGCGTATACAGCGTTCAGAACGGTGCGGATTATCGATATAATAAAGAAAATCGTTATCGCCGCCGCTGTTGCAATCTGCGGAATTCTTGCGCTGAAATTCGGGAGAAACAGATAACCTGACGGAAAGGGAAAAGCCGAATGAAGAAAAATATTGAAGCCGTTATGCGAAATGCGGCGGGAACCTTTAAGCGAAGCGCAGAGAGGTGCGCCGAAAACGGAGAGCCTGCGGGATGGCTTTCGGATAATTATTATATTCTTGAAAGAACCGCAAAGCAGGCTATTCGGGATTGCAAACGGTTAAAAAGCACTCCAAAAGGCTCGGACTTGCTGCCGGGTCTTTTTGCACGCTGTAAGGAGATGTGCGAAAACGGAAATTTGCCGAACGAAGAAGAAATTGTGAATTATTTCGGCATGGGCAGTCTCGGAGGAGCCGCTGTTGAGCTTTTGCCGCTTGCCGTAACCTGCGCTTTGGTTGATGAAGCGGCTTCAGCAGTCAGAACGGATTCGGAAAAACAGCTTTCAAGACTTTCCAATGCCGTTATTTCTCTGAGAAAAATGGGCGAAACCGATTTTGACTTTATTTCGGAAAAGCTTTATTCAGCCGAAAAAATTCTGCTTTCAGACCCGTCGGGGATATACCGATCCATGGACAGAGAAACAAAAAGCTTTTATCGCCGTTCACTGAATGAAAAAGCAAGGCGGAGCGGCAAAAGCGAGGTGAAATACGCAGGCGAGGCGTTGAAAAAGGCGCAAAAAAACGGCGGGCATATCGGAAACTATATTATAAGCAGAGATAAAAGCCAAAGAAACGGCATTTTGTATCTGATTATGGAAATAATTATGCCGCTTGCGGTTTCTGCGGCAATCGGAATATTTTTCGGCGAACCGTCCGTCGGCATCTTGCTGTTTTTTCCGCTTTGGGAACTGCTTCGTTATCCGATTGAGAGAGCGTCAATGAAAAATGCTGTTCCGGGAAGATTTCCGAGGCTGTCGGCGGATGACGGGAGGGTTATGAATGCGGCGGCTCTGATAACCGTTTCAACGCTACTGCCGTCTGCCGACAAGCTCCCCGAGCTTGAAAAACGCCTTGAAAAGCTATATCTGAGCAACTGCGTCGGCAATATCAAGATTTGCTGTCTTGCGGATTTCAAGGGAGCGGTTGTTCCCGCAAAGCCTGAGGATAAAATAACAGCCAAAGCGTTCCGAGAGGCCGCCGACAGGCTCAACAGAAAGTACGGCGGCGGGTTTATCTTTGCGCTCAGACCGAGGGTGTATTCCGAAACTCAAAAGGAATTTATCGGCGTTGAGAGAAAAAGG
>JBJEQC010000044.1:4915-6433 GCA_051881555.1 Acutalibacteraceae bacterium | reverse complement strand
TATTTACAAAAAAATACAGCAAGTTGGTTCTAACCACTTGACTTTTTATAGGAGTAAAACAATATGACCTTCAATGATATTTTCAAATCAAGCTTTCTTGACAGCATAACCGAATTTTCGTTTCTCGACATGCTCATCGCCATGCTGTTTGCCTTTGCGGGCGGTGTGTTTATTTTCTTCATCTACAAAAAGACCTTTGCGGGCGTTATGTATTCAACGGGCTTTGCGCTTTCGCTCATCGGGCTTTCAATGGTAACAACGCTTGTTATCCTCGCCGTAACCTCAAATGTTGTGCTCTCGCTCGGCATGGTCGGCGCACTTTCGATAGTCCGTTTCCGTTCCGCAATCAAAGAACCGATGGAAATTGTGTTCCTTTTCTGGGCGATTGCTCTCGGCATCGTCATAGGTGCAGGCATGATTCCGCTTGCAATCATCGGCTCGGTCATCATAGGCGTTATCATTCTGATTTTTGCCGACAAAAAGTCAAAGGACAGCCCCTATATTCTTGTTATCAACTGCGGCGGAGAGGATTCCGAGAAGCAGGCAATGGAGCTTGTCAAGGCATCTTCAAAGAAATACTGCGTTAAGTCAAAGACCGTTAAGGCTGACGGCATTGAAATTTCCGCCGAAGTCAGGCTCAAAGACGGCGAAACGGGCTTTGTTAACGGGCTGATGAATGTCAGCGGCGTTGATTCCGCAGTTCTCGTCAGCTACAACGGCGAATACCTGTCTTGACCCAAGGAGTGATTCTATGATTACGAGCAGGCATATTGAAAAAATCGTTGCCGTTATCACCGCTGCGGCAGTCATTCTCTGCTTGCTTGCGGCGGTGTTTTCAAATGCGCTTGAAGAACGCTTCGGCGGCGGTATCGCTCAGGAATACGAAACCGCTCTTTTCGACCGTTCGTCGGTTATCAAGATTGACATTCAGATGGACGGCGAAAAATGGGATGAAATGCTTGAAAATGCGATAAACGAAGAATACTATCAATGCGATGTCGTTGTCAACGGCACAACATTTTATAATGTCGGCATCAGACCCAAGGGCAATTCAAGCCTTTCCTCAATCTACAGCAACGATGCAACCGACCGCTACAGCTTCAAGCTTGAATTTGATAAATATATTGACGGTCAGACCTGCTTCGGGCTTGATAAGCTCGTGCTTAACGATAATTATTCCGACGCAACCAACATGAAAGAAGCCGTTGTTTTCGATATGTTCCGTTACCTCGGAGCCGACGCATCTCTTTGCAACTATGCGGATATTTCGGTCAACGGGGAAACATGGGGCGTTTATCTTGCGCTTGAAGCGGTTGAAGAAAGCTTCATGCTCCGCAATTACGGGGCGACAAGCGGCAATCTTTATAAGCCCGACAGCGAAAACATGAACGGCGGCGGTGCGAAAGAAATGAACCGCAATCCCGACGGCGAAGATACGGATTTTCCTGCGTTCGACAGGACGCAGGCGGGCGAAAAGTCCGGTTTCACTCTTCCCGAGGGTGAAGAATTTACAATGCC
>JBJEQC010000044.1:0-4815 GCA_051881555.1 Acutalibacteraceae bacterium | reverse complement strand
GACGGTGAAACGAACCGTGGCGGCAAGAATTTCGGCGACATGGGCGGCATGGGCGGCGATAAATCAACCAACGGAGCAGATCTGAATTATATTGACGATGACGCCGACAGCTACTCAGCAATCTGGGACGGCGAGGTCACCTCGGCAAACTCCGCCGACAAAAAGCGGGTTATAACCGCTCTGAAAAATATCAGCGAGCAAAACGATGTTGAAGATTATCTTGATGTTGACAACATGCTGAAATATCTTGCGGTTCACACCTTCGTTGTCAATCTCGACAGCCTTTCGGGCTCAATGGCTCATAACTATTATCTTTATGAATATAACGGCAGGCTGAATATGCTCCCGTGGGATTATAACCTTGCTTTCGGGAGCTTCGGCAAAGGAAGCTCGTCAACCGGCGATGCAATCAATTTTGCAATCGACACCCCGTTTTCAAGCGGAATCACTCTCGATGACCGCCAATTCTTCGCCGCTCTGCTCGAAAATGACGAATATCTTGAGCATTACCATGAATATCTGAGAATACTCTGCGAGGAATATGTTGACGGCGGCGAGCTTCAGGCGTTTTATGACAGCACGAGAAGCCTTATTGATGAGCTTGTCAGAAACGACCCGACGGCGTTTTATTCATATGATGAATATGACTCTGCGGCTGAAGCTCTGCTTGAAACAATTTCTCTGAGAACTCAGAGCGTTGAGGGTCAGCTCAGCGGAGAGATTCCCTCAACGAATGAGGGTCAGCAGGCTGACAGCTCCTCCCTGATTGACGCATCGGGGCTTGACCTCGGCAGCATGGGCGGATTTGGCGGCATGGCAGGCGGCAAAGGTCAGCGGCCCGAAAGCACCGCTCAGGCTCAAACCGACGGCAGCGATAACAGCGTCGCGAACAGCGAAAACAGCGCCACAGACAATACAGATAATAACGACAGCAACACGGGCGGGTCAGACATTCCCGACACTCCCAACTCTCCCGATTCTTCTCCAAACAACGCCGCCGATGAGGGATCGGCACCCGTCAGCTCCCCTGCTTCCCCACCGCAGGGTGACGGTATGCCGACTCCTCCTCAAGGCATGACACCGCCCGACAGCGCCAACGGCGGCGGCGCTTTTCCGGAACCCGACAATTCCTTCTCCTCCTTGTCTTACGGTTCCGGAAAGGCCGCTTGATAAATGGATAATAAACGATTTTCGGTAGGGAACGCTGTCCTCAGCGTTCCGGTAAAACAGCAGAAATCATTGGCAACACCGTAGGGGAGAACTGTGTTCTCCCGTCTGAAAGAAAATGAAGAAATGAAGTGTGCCTGCGGCGCATGAAAGTAGGGGCGACCCTGTTGTGGTCGCCCGTTTTTTCGCCAAAATGAAGTTTTCTTCGCAAATTAAGGATAAGCTCCGCCTATAACCGATTGTAATTGCTCCGCAAAAAACATATCGAAACAGTAGGGCGGGGGCTTGCTCCCGCCGTCAATGATTTACGCAAAATCGTTGATATATAAGGCTTTTCCGTAGGGAACGCCGTCCTTGGCGTTCCGGGAAAACACAATTATAACTGCTCGGTTTTTGTGGGACGGGCAACCCGTCCCCTACGGTTGCCGACTGAAAACGAAATAATTCACGAAAAATCCGTAGGGTTCGGCGTCCTCGACGAACCGATTCGCCGCAGGCGAATAATTTGTTTATATACATTTTTGAAAAACGATGTATTATTCATAAAACCAAAACGGCGGGAGCAAGCCCCCGCCCTACCGTAAATCATGAAAAACCGTTATTTCTGCATTTTGAACGATGTGGGCATCGTCCGCTACAAAATGAAAAACAATTCGTAGCCTTGCGGCTGTCCGTGAAAACGCATCAAATCCCACGGAACGCCGAGGACGGCGTTCCCTACCGGGTCTTGTAATGATACATACAATTCATTTTATCCGCACCTCACTTTATAATTGCCCGATAAATGCACAAAAACCGACTCTCACCGGGATTTGCTCCGCGGTGGGGGTCGGTTTTATACGCTTTATGAATTATGAAGCTTTGTTCTGCCTCTTAATCTTTCTTGAAGTGGTTTTCTCAAATTCCTTATCTCTGATGATAACCTTTGAAATCTGCTTATAAATCGGCAGTTCTCTGCATGCGGCTTTGATTTCCTCCATGAGCTGAGATGCCGTTTTCGGCTCGGCAAGATAAACCTCGGCAGAAAGCGAAACCTCGTTGCCGTTCTTATCCTTTTCGCCGCTGACAACAACCTCGCTGACGCAGTCGATGCCCTGAATATAACTCTCAATCTCCTCGGGATAAATATTCTTGCCGTTGTTGAGAACAATAATATTTTTCTTTCTTCCCGAAATAACAAGCTGTTCTCTGTCGTTGATTTTGCCAAAGTCGCCCGTGCTGAACCAGCCGTCCTTCAATACGGCGTCGGTCTGCTCCTTATCCTTGTAGTAGCCGAGCATAACGACATCGCCCTTGATAAGAATTTCGCCGATGCCCTCCTCGTTGGGCTCGTCGATTTTCCATTCAATGCAGGGTAGCTTGATGCCCGCCGTTCTGTAATCGTTGGCTTGGTCATGGTTTGCGCTGACAAGCGGCGAACATTCGGTGATGCCGTAGCCGTTGATAAGGCTGATGCCGATATTATCGAAAAATTCGCCGATTTCGGCTCTTATCGGAGCACCGCCGCAAACGATTTTAACAAGCTTGCCGCCGAATGCCTCGTGAACCGATTTGAACAGCTTTCTGCGAACATCTATGCCCATTTTTCTCAGGAAATTGCTGACTTTAACAAGCTTATCAAAGCTCTTTTTCATGCCCTTACCTTCAATTTCTCTGATTATTCTTGTGTAGAACATTTCAGACATTGCAGGAACAATATAAACATATTCGGGCTGATAAATCTTGAAGTTTTTCAGCACCGCAGTCAGGCTTTCGTTAATGCAGAGCGTTGAATGATGATGGAACGAAACAAGGATATCGCTGACGCTCTCATAGGTATGGTTATAGGGCAGAACCGACAGACCCGTTTCAAAAATCGTTGAAACCTGAAGGCCGTAATATACGCTCGAAACAAGGTTATGTTCGCTGAGCATAACGCCCTTTGACATGCCCGTTGTGCCCGAGGTATAAACCAGCATTTTAAGCGCATTCGGGTCGCTCTTGCAGGCAAGATATGCCGATTTATCAAGCTTTTCGCCCTGTTCAAGAACGGATTTGAACGAAACAAAGCAGCCGTCGGTTTCGTCACGGTCAAAGCCGATATACATTTTGACCTTTGTGAGCTTATCGGCGTTTTCTCTGAGCATCGGCTCATACTTTGCGTCATAGAAAACAACCTCGCTGTCGCTGCCGTCAATAACATTCAGCAGGTCTCTTGCGGGCAGTTCTCTGTCAACGGGAACAAAAACGCCGCTGCTGCGGAGAACCGAAAAATAAGCCGTAATCCAATTAATACTGTTTGCGCCGACGCAGGCAATGTGGCTGCTTTCAAAGCCCTTTGAAGCGAGGAATGCGCCGACGGAGCAAACACGGTCGATAAAATCCGAATAACTGATTGAATAAACCGTATCGCCGATTTTATATTTATATGCGATTTTCTGCGGACACTGTTCAAGCGCAAGGGCAAGCATTTCCGCAATGCTTCCGACCGGCTGAACATCATAATAGCTGTATTGAACCTTTGCCATAGCTGCACCTCTCTGTGAAATGTTTTTGCGAATTCATTCTAACTTTTTCTCTTTCATTTGTCACGCCACTGTTATGCTCTATGGGTCTACAGAGAGTTTCTACCGCTCTACCGGGGGGTAAATTGCGGGTAGAGAGCCTGAAAACGCGCTCCACTGAGAGTAGAAATCAAACAATATCAACAAAAATCAGGGTTGATTTTTTACTGCCGGGGTGGTATAATGTCAGTTGAACAGATTACCCGTTAGGAAAGGTGGCTTTGGGCCGCCTGAGGGGATTTTAATATAAATTCGATATGTGAGGATAGTATTATGGAATTTTTAGAAACGGATTTTTTGGAAGACGGGGAAATCAAATTAGTTCTAAGTCAATTGGATGAAGGGAATCCTGATAAAAATTGGGTGCCTGCATATCATTTTAATATTTGTGATAAACAGAATAATAAAATGGGAGTTTGTGATTTAAGAATCGGATATAATGACAGGCTCTATTATGGAGGACATATCGGTTACACGGTAGATAAAGAATACAGAGGACATCATTATGCCGCCAAAGCGTGTAAGCTTCTGTTTTCTTTAGCCAAAAGACACAATATGGAATATCTTTATATCACTTGCAATCCTGATAATTCAGCATCAAGGAAAACCTGTGAGTATCTTCACGGTGAATTACTCGGAATAGAAAAACTACCTGCGGATAATGACATGAGAACGGAAGACGGCGAAACTGAAAAGTGTATTTTCAAATTTAATATTTAGTTTCCGATTTGTCATTTGAATCAATTATTCTTTTCACTCCCTCCGTCTTTTGCTTCGCAAAATCCACCTCCCTCAAGAGGGAGGCTAAATAGATAATCAGCTTATATTGATATAAAAGCAAAAAGCAACTGATATTATGTTTCTATCCGAAAAACAGAAGCTAACTGTTTGGGCTCCCTCGGGAGGGAGCTGGCGCATAGCGCCTGAGGGAGTTAATCAGCTTTTGCGGAGCAAAAACTTCAAATCTTTTTTACTCCCTCCGTCACGGCTTACGCCGTGCCACCTCCCTCAAGCGGGAGGCTAAAGAGACAATAAGCTTTTTAAAACCATGGCTCCCGCCTCGGTCGGTGCTTCTGAGCATTCGCTCAGAGGTTGCCACCGGCAA
>JBJEQC010000043.1:0-6443 GCA_051881555.1 Acutalibacteraceae bacterium | reverse complement strand
GCTTCAATTTCGTCATTGCTGAAGCCTTCAAACATCATGCCGTCAACCGTGTCGCAGATTTTCTTGCCTGCGAGAAAAGCTTCTTTGCCCGGCCCGGTCAGCCTGATTCGGTTAATCCGCCTGTCTTTTTCGTCCTCGGTTCGTTCGATGTAACCCGCCTTGCTCATCCTTTTAAGGCTTGTTGCTATTGAAGCGGGAGAAACCTCAAGATGCTCCGCAAGCTCTTTCTGCGAGCATTCGCCGTTTTCAAGAAGATAGCCGAGAATATCCGGCTGACCCCGATAAATGTTCAGGCTGCGAAGCGACAAAGTGATTCTGTATCGGTGCAGCAGAGAAACACGGCGCAGGCTGTGAACCGCATTTCGATATAATTCGTTCATATTGAACACCCTTTTCAAAATTATTAACCGATTAACAGTTAACCGATTAACTATATGTAATTGTAAAACCTCTTGGCTGTGAAGTCAAGAGGTTTAATAGTAAAATTTGTAAACAATTTGTGAAGTTATAACCGGTTTCAGCGCAGAACCTCTCCGGTTATTGCGTTGATGACATTCTGAAAGACCGCAACATGGGAGTTGGAAATGTATTTATCGAGATGCATCGAGCCGAAGAACCACCGCCTGAAACGGCATGCCTCCGAAAGCTCCTCAAGATAGGTGTTAAGCCCGGTAACGCTTGCGGTTTCGCTGTCTTTGAGCTTCAAAAAGCTCTTGATTTTAACGGGAGGCTCATGGGTGATGACATAATCAACCCTGCAGTTGAGCTTTTCAAGATTTGCCGCGCCCTCAAGCAGCTCCTCACGGCTCGGGAATTCATATTTTGACCAGGCGTTCTCCTCAAACCGAATGTCAATATCGGGGCTTTCTCCGCCGCCCATGGTGAAGAAGGTCATGTTGTCAAGCTTGAAAATCTGACCTCTCATCAGGTGATAGAGGTTGCCGCAGATGTTATGAACCTTGCCGCCGTTCCATTGAGTGACGGGGTAGCTGTTCAGAAGCTCAAAATTTTCGTGAGTTCCGTCGATAAAGCAGACGGAAAACTTTTTGTTGCCGAGCTTTTTAAGCGTTTTTTGCTCTATCTTGCTGTTATCCCAGACGAAGCCGAAATCCCCGCAGACGATGAGAATATCGCCTTTTTTCAGACGCTTTATTGCGGGCGAATCGAATCGGGAGATATCTCCGTGCATATCCCCGGTGATATATACCATTTCAAATGCTCCTTTTGCCAATTATCATAAATCACAATAACTATACTCCAAAACGAAGAAAAAATCAAGGCGGAGAATGTGAAATTAAATAAAACTTCTTATAAAGTATTTATTTATTCATTCCTTTATGTTATAATCAGAAATACCCGGCTTGCGTCGGGCAAAATGATGTGTTTTACGGTGTGATTTATATTATGAAAAGGTTTTTAAGTATAATTCTGACAGCGGCGGTTCTCTGCGGTATATTCTGCCTGCCCTCAAACGCCGCTTATGACAATGCAATGGAGGGCGAAACCTTCTATTCGGATTGTCTGTTGCTTGTCAGCGCGGATAACGGCGAGGTTATCTTTGAGAAAAATGCACGCAAGCAGACCCATCCTGCGAGCCTGACAAAGGTTATTACCGCCATTGTCGTGCTTGAAAACTGCGAGGATCTTAACACAACGGTAACGGTCAGCGAATCAAACATAAGAGAGCTTGACGGAACGGGCAGCTCTCTCGGCGGGCTGAAGATAGGCGAGGAGATAAGCGTTTATGATTTGCTCTGTTGCCTGCTCATGCAGAGCGCAAACGAGGCGGCAACCACTCTTGCAGATTTCATTTCAAACGGCGACAGAGAAAAGTTCGTTTCAATGATGAACGAGGTTGCCGAAAGGCTCGGCTGCACCAACAGCCATTTTGTCAACCCTCACGGTCTTGACGACGAAAATCAGTATGTAACCGCCGAGGACATGGCAAAGTTTCTGACAAGAGCCATGGAATTCACCGCATTCAGCGAGATTGTTGCAAAAACGAGCTACACCCTGCCGAAAACAAATCTGCAGGAGGAGCGCATAATCAGAACGACCAACAATATGCTCAACAGCGCATATAAAGATTACTACTGCAAGTATGTCAAGGGCGGCAAAACAGGCTCAACCTCGGTTGCGGGGCGGTGCGTTGTTGAATTTGCCTCGAAAGACGGCTACAATTACATCGGCGTTGCGCTCAATTCGGTTTTTGAGGATATTGACAAAGACGGAGTCGAAGAAAACGGCTCTTTCGTTGACTGCAAAACCATGTTTGAATGGGCTTTTGAAAACATAGAGCTTGTTGCAATTTCCGACACAAATCAGATAGTCGCACAGGTTCCGATAAAATACGCAAAATCGACCGATTATCTGACCCTTTCTCCGCAGGAGACGGTTTACAGCCTCGTTCCCGTCGGAACGGATTCGGGCAGTCTGCTTGTTGAACCGATTGAGGAGACCGTGCCTGAATCGGTCAAGGCTCCCGTTAAAAAAGGTGATGTTATCTGTAAGGGCAGAGTGCTTTACGCGGGCGAGACCATCAAGGAAATTAACCTTGTTGCAAGCAAGGATGTTCAGCGGAATTTCTTCGCATTTTTAGGCTCGATTGCGAAATCGCTGTTTTCCTCCTGGCTGTTCAGAATCGTTGCTCTTGCGGTTATTGTTGTTCTGATTGTTCTTCTCTTTATGCGCCGCAAGAAAGAAAAAACGAGACCCATTGAAAACAGAGATTACCGTGTGCTGAATTATAATGACTTTATAAAGCTGAAGAAATAAGGAGCCGTAATGGATAATTTATACAGGGGCGTCTGCCCCGATGAGGATGAAGAAAAGCTTATTCAAATGCTCGATGAGGTGTTCTTTGCCGATGACCCTCCCGAAACAAGAACAAACTTCATGCAGTTGCTTCCGAAGCTTTATAAAAAGCAGTATAATCCAGCCGCATCAAATGTTGTCGTCAAGGAAAACGGCGTTCTGAAAGCGGCAGTCGGCGGTTATGCCTCAGAGGTTTCCGCCGCAGGCAGAAGGCTCAGAGTTTACGGTATCGGAAATGTTGCCGTTTCAAAGGATTCACGCCGCAAGGGCTATATGATTGACTGCATGAACATGGCTCTTGACATAATGAAAAAAGAGGATTTCGATTATTCTTTGCTCGACGGTCAAAGGCAGAGATACGGATTTTTCGGCTATGAGCCTGCGGGCTGTGCCTGCAATTTCAGAATTAATACGGGCAATATCCGCCGAATCCTCGGCGCAGACGCAAAATCGCCTTTCAGCGCCCGCGAGGTTACGGAGCGGGACAGGGAGATTATCAAAAAAATCAAAGCGCTCAGCGAATCCCTGCCGTTCCATCCGATCAGAAGCGAAAAGAACTATATTGATATAATCAGAAGCTGGAGTAGCGTTCCCTATGCCGCTTTTGAGGGCGAAGAATTCAAAGGATATTTCGTTGCCCATAAATCCGGCAGTCTGCTTGAAATCAAGGCTCGGGACACATCGGATATGCTCGGCGTTATCATGTGTGCAATGGATGTTATCGGCAAAGACAGCGTTTCTTTCACTCTGCCGCAGTTTGACACTCAGGCTTGCGAATACATGACGAAAATCTGCGACGGAATGTCGCTGTGCAATGTTGAAAAGCTGAATATACTTAATTTCGGCAGATTCATTGAGGCGTTTCTTGCCGTCAGAGCGCAGAGAATGAAGCTCTGCCCCGGCAGCGTTACTCTGCTCATTCACGGCTGTAAAAGAGACGAAAATCTGCTTGTTTCCGTCAGCGGAAGTGAGGTTTCCGTCACCGAAACCGACGGTGAACCCGATGTTGAGCTTTCGCACGGCGATGCAGTCAGATTTTTGACGGGTCTTGTCTCGGAGCAGAGATTCAGCCTGCCTTCTTTCGCCCGGGATTGGTTCCCGCTCGATTTTTACGCATACAGTCTTGACAATGTTTAATATTCTTTGAACAGTTACAAAATTCCCTTTTTTGTGCCTGATAAAGGGAAAAAGAATTATTGACAAGGCATAAATTAAGTGATAATATAATATACATACAGACAAACAAAGGCGTTTGATTAGTTCAATCGCCTTTGTTTAATTTTGAAGGAGGAAATACTTAATGGATCTCAAAAAAATCATCGACCAAAAGGACAAAGCGGCGCAGTATATGATTAAAGAAATAACTCATATCTGCAAAACCTTTGAAAAGAGAGCTCCCGGCTCAAAGGGCGAGCAGCAGGCATGTGAATACATGGCAAAGGTGCTCAAAAAGGATTGCGGCTGTGATACGGCTACGGTTGAGCCGTTCAAAGAGAACCCCGGCTCATTCTACGGCTGGATTTTCTTCACAATTACCTTTGTGCTTGTCGCTGTTGTGCTTTTCTTCTTTGCTCCGATTCTTTCCGTTATTCTCATTGCGGCGGGTCTTTTCATTGTTCTTGCCGAGTTCGGAGTTTACAAAAAGCTGATTGACCCCCTGTTCAAAGAAAAGACGGGTCACAATGTCACGGCAATCAAAAAATGCACGGGCGAAACCAAGAGAAGAATCGTTTTCAACGGACATCCCGACGCTGCGTGGGAGTGGCCCGTTAACTACGCTCTCGGCGGAGTAGGCTTTGAAGGCCATGCAATTCTCTGCGGAGTTGGCGCAGTATATTATCTGGTAATTTCAATTATTTATCTTGTCAAGAATGGCGTCGGCTTCGGCGTTGCAGACACATCCGACCCGATTGTCAAAGCGGCTCTTTGGGGATTGATTTTCGTTCCTTTCCTTATCGGCCTTTATTTCATGGTTAACTACCGCAGAGTTGTTGACGGCGCAAACGATAACCTTTCCGGCTGCTACATGGGTATTGCCGTTCTCAAGGCTCTCAAGGATGAGGGCATCGAGCTTGAAAACACGGAGCTTGCAGTTGTTCTCACAGGCTCGGAGGAAGCGGGTCTCAGAGGCGCAAAGGCATGGTGCGAACAGCATAAGGGCGAATTTGACGATGTTCCGACCTTTATTTTCTCCTATGACACAATCAATGACCCGAAATATCTTATGACAAACTACCGTGACCTTAACGGAACGGTTAAAGCGGATAAGGATGTTTCCGATCTGTTTATGGAAGCCGCAGAGGCTGTTAATGTCCCCTGCAAAAAGGGCTGGGTTCCCCCGCTCGGCGGAGCAACCGATTCAGCCGCTTTTGCTCAGGCAGGCTTCAGAGCAACCGGCATAACCGGCCTTAACCATAAGCTTGAAAGCTATTATCACACAAGAAAAGACACCTACACCAACATGAACAAGCAGGGTCTTGCAAATTGCTTTGCCGCAACCGTAAAGGCTCTTGAAATGTTTGACGCAGGCGCAAAACAGTAATATAATAATTAAAAAACAGAGTCCGGACAGCAACCCGCTGTTTGGACTCTTTTAACATTTCAGAGGACAGATGAAAATCAACGGCTACACGGTAGGGGCGAACTTCGTTCGCCCGCCTGAAAATGTCTGCTATAAACGCAAATCTGTCGTAGGGAACGCTGTCCCCAGCGTTCCGGAAACGGCTTTGCTTATGCGGGACGGGTAACCCGTCCCCTACGGTCGCCTGTCTGAAAACGTACTAATTCACGAAAAATCCGTAGGGTTCGGCGTCCCCGACGAACCGATTCGCCGCAGGCGAATAATTCAACATAGGGATTGGGACGATGTGGGCATCGTCCCCTACAAATTATCATTTTAAAAATTCGCAGGTACAGCCCTTGCGGCTGTCCGTGAAATCAAATCAAATCCCACGGAACGCCGAGGACGGCGTTCCCTACTGAACCAATCATTAAATCTGAACAATTCAGCCATTCTGAAAAAGCACCATAAACCATCGGCTTCACGGTAGGGGCGAACTTCGTTCGCCCGCCTGAAAACGGCTGATATAAACGCAAATCTGTCGTAGGGAACGCTGTCCTCAGCGTTCCGGAAACGGCTTTGCTTATGCGGGACGGGTAACCCGTCCCCTACGGTCGCCTGTCTGAAAACGTACTAATTCACGAAAAATTCGTAGGGTTCGGCGTCCCCGACGAACCGATTCGCCGAAGGCGAATAATTCAACATAGGGATTGGGACGATGTGGGCATCGTCCACTACAAATTGACAAGATAAAACACATCAAATACAACGGAACGCCGAGGACGGCGTTCCCTACGAAAAATCCATAATTTGAAAAACAAACTTCATTTTTGCTAAAAAAACGGGCGACCACGCAGGGTCGCCCCTACCGGAATGTGCCGCAGGCACACTTCATTCTTCATTCCGAAAATCGGTCATAGGCGGAGCCTATCCGAACCTCTTCACTATTATTTTTTATTTCTTCACTAAAAAAACAATCGGGCGACCGTGCAGGCCGCCCGATAATTTTTTGATATTACATACTTTCGGGAACGGTTATTTTGAACATCGAAAGTACATTGTGCATAAC
>JBJEQC010000042.1:0-6450 GCA_051881555.1 Acutalibacteraceae bacterium | reverse complement strand
GCAATGGATATGGGTCCGCTTTTCATAAACGCTTTTGTCCGTGAATACAATTTCAAATAAATAATTATTTATTTTGGAGGAGAAGCTAAAATGAAAAACAAAGCGCTGACCATTGCCGTTTCGGCGGTTGCCGCCGCAATTGTGTGCATCGTTGCGGTTATTGCAGTTAAAATAAGCGGTCAGAACAACCCTGCAATCGCTCCGTCGGAAAGCGATTATTCCGACAGCGAAATCACATCCTATTACGGGGAATATACCGAGAACACAGGCGTTTTCCCGAGCTTCGGTTTCTCGGAACAGTCCGAAGCTTCAACCTCGGCGGCTTTCGTGTTCACGTCTCAGACTCAGCAGAGCACCGTTCCCTCCTCATTGGAACAAACGGTAACCTCGGTTGCAACAACCGTAAGCCAAACGGCAACTCAGGCGGTTACGGCGGTAAACGGTGCATTCTCGGAGGTTTTCAAAATGCCGAAAGCCCCGAAATACATTCCGCCCGAGACCAACATTGATATTTCAAAAATCAACCTTGCCTCATACAGATATGACCCCGAGGGCAACTATTATTACACCGATGACAAGGCGTGCTGGCAGAAGGATTTCGGCTTCAACGAGGTCTACGATAAGCTTGCGCCTGTCTCGATAATGTATTATGACACCGTCAGAACCACCTTCAATTACGGCGGCAAGGAATGGCTCATTCAGATGTGGAAAGGTCAGTACGGTATGTGCTTCGTCGGCGGCGAGGTCGGAATTTACACAAGAAAACCCGGCAGCAGCGGCACTCACTATGCCTGCGCCGACAAGGAAGATTGGCTCGACATGGAAATGGCTTTCGTCTGGGACGAATACGCCGACGGCAACTATGTTACAATTTTCACCCGTCCTTACACAAAATATTGGTGGTGCACGGGCTTCGTTGTCGGCTTCCCGAACGGAAATCTCAGAGATACTCTGACCGAGTTCAGACTTATCACTCATATCACCTTCAAGGACGCCGAAATGGCAAACGCTTTCTGCAATGCCTTTGAATCAAAGGGATTCAGGCGTGTTTCAAAGCTTGACAACAATGTTCCCGACACCTTCGTTCAGCTCGGTGCGGATGTTGCGCTTGTCTGGCAGTCAATAGAAGACTAAGGTAACTGTTATAAAAGCGGTGTAATAAATTTTGGAAAAACTCATTGATCTGCATACTCATTCAATAATGTCCGACGGCTCTATGACCCCTGCCGAAGTTGTCCGTGAGGCAAAAAAAGCGGGGCTTACGGCAATTGCGCTTTCAGACCATGACACGGTTGACGGAGTGCGTGAAGCCGTTGCCGAGGGCGAAAAAATCGGCGTTGAGGTTATCCCCGCCATTGAATTTTCTGTAATTTCAAAAACCGAGACCCACATTCTCGGCTATTTCATTGATATTGACAGCCCCCTGCTGAGCGAAGCTCTCAAGAGCATCATCGACACCCGCAGGGAGCGCAACGAAATAACCTGCCGAAAGCTTAATGAGCTCGGCTTTGATGTCACAATGGAGGAGGCTCTCGCAATTGCGCCCAACGGCTTTATCGGCAGGGCGCATTATGCCCGCCTGCTCATGGATAAGGGCTACACTTCAAGCGTCAAGGAGGGCTTCGACCTTTATCTTGAAAACGGAAAATATGCCTATTGCGGCAAGCAGAGCATGACCGACGAGGAAGCCGTTCGATTGATTAAGGACTGCGGCGGCCTTGCTTTTGTCGCTCATCTTCATCTGACAAAGCTCGGCGACGGTGAGCTTTTGGAATTTCTCACCAGGCTGAAAGCGGCAGGGCTTGACGGCGTTGAGGGCTACTACACCGAATACACGCCCGAAATGCAGGAAAAATATCAGGCTATGGCGTCTCAGCTCGGGCTGATGCTCTCGGGCGGAACGGATTTTCACGCCGCAATGAAGCCGCATATCAGCATCGGAAAAGGTCTCGGCAATCTTAAAGTTCCATATTCTCTTGTTGAAAAGATGAAAGAAAAGCTGAATCAGAAGGATTCTTGATAACATGGGTGATAAAATAAAAATCCGCCTTGCCCGCCCCGAAGACGCGGGCGAACTGCTGGCAATTTATAAGCCCTATGTTGAAGAAACGGCAGTAACTTTTGAATACGCCGTTCCGTCGGCTGAGGAGTTCAGACAGCGGATAATTGAAATTCAGAAAAAATATCCTTATCTTGTTGCGGAGCTTGACGGAGAAGCCGTCGGCTACGCCTATGCCTCGGTTTTCAAAGGCAGAGCGGCATATGACTGGTCGGTTGAATCCTCGGTTTATATCCGCAGGGATAAGAAGCGGCTCGGAATCGGGCGAAAGCTCTATGAAGAGCTTGAAAAATGCCTTGCCGCTCAAGGAATCCGCAACATCAACGCCTGCATTGCCTGCCCCGAGCGGGAGGACGAATATCTGACCGCCGACAGCGTCAGATTTCATGAAAAGCTCGGCTTTGCACACGTCGGAATATTTCATTCCTGCGCCTGCAAATTCGGCAGGTGGTATAATATGACCTGGATGGAAAAGCACATCGGCTCGCATGAAGAAAACCCCGACCCGATAAAGCCTTTCCCCGAAGTAAAAAGCTGAAAAACCGGACTGCCGCATGAGCGACAGCCCGGTTTTCTTTGATTATATTCTTTTAATTCTTTTTCTTTGCCGCAAGTCTCTGGAAGAACTTAACTATTTCAACAAGCGGAATAATGCTGATTGCAAGACCGATTGAAATTGCATATTCGGTCAGACCGATTGTTGCAAAGCCGAAAGCGTTTGCAAGCGGGTCAATCTCAATGATTGCGGTTGTCAGAACGAGCGAAGCAACCATGGCGGCAAACAGAGCCATATTGTGTGACTTCTGACCGATTGACATGGTAATAACCGAACCCCTCTGAGAACGCATGTTGAACGAATGGAAGATTTCGCACATTGACATTGTCAGGAACGCCATTGTCATGCCGTCGTTGCATTCGGCAATGTTCATGAACTTCCATTTCTCCGTTTCCATAAATTCGCCGATAAAGAATGCGGCAAGCGTGAGCAGGGTAACAAGAACGCCCTGATAGAAAACATCGAACGCCATTCCGCCGGCAAAAACGCCGTCCTTGCTGTTTCTGGGCTTGCGGTTCATGATATCCTTTTCGGGCTTTTCAAGGCCGAGCGCAAGAGCGGGGAAGCAGTCGGTGACAAGATTTATAAACAGCAGGTGAACGGGCTTGAGAATCGTGAAATTCAGAATTGCCGCCGTGAATACCGAAAGAACCTCGGAAAGATTTGAGCCGAGCAGGAACTGAATCGCCTTGCGGATATTGTCATATATTCGTCTGCCCTCGGAAACGGCAGTTACTATCGTTGCAAAGTTATCGTCGGCAAGAACCATATCGGCAACATTCTTTGTAACATCCGTGCCGGTGATACCCATGCCTACGCCGATATCTGCGCTCTTGATTGAGGGAGCGTCGTTAACGCCGTCGCCCGTCATGGCGGTTATCATGCCTCTTGCACGCCAGGCGTTGACGATTCTCGTCTTATGTTCGGGCTGAACCCTTGCATAAACCCGGTACTGAGTGACCTTCTCTTTGAAATCCTCTTCGCTTATCTCGTCGAGCTGAGCGCCGGTTATGGCGTGGGAAGCGTCGTCGATGATGCCAAGCTCAAGAGCAATCGCAACCGCGGTGTCCTTGTGGTCGCCGGTTATCATAATCGGAATTATTCCTGCGCTTCTGCATTCCTCAATCGCCGCCTTGACTTCGGGACGAACCGGGTCAATCATGCCCGTCAGACCGATGAAAACAAGGTCATTTTCAAGCGCTTCGGGTGAATAATCCGCAGGAGCGGAATCATATTTTTTGAACGAAACCGCAAGCACTCTCAGAGCCTTATCCGCCATTCTCTTGTTGTCAGCGGCAATGTTCGCTATGATTTCGTCAGTCAGAGGAACTATATTGCCCTCAATAAGTGCATGGGTGCATTTTTTGAGAATTTCGTCGGGGGCACCCTTGGTATACTGAACGATGCCGTCGGGAGTCCGATGAACGGTTGACATCATCTTTCTGCCCGAATCGAACGGAGCTTCGCCGATTCTCGGGCTGTTCGCCGCAAGGTCGTTTTTGTTGAAGCCGAGGACGTTTGCATAGGTAACAAGGGCGGCTTCGGTCGGCTCGCCCGTAACAGCGCCGTCAGCGTCAATTTCAGCGTCACAGCACAGAGCCATCGCCTTTGCGATAAGCGGTTCATCGTCGCCGTAGTGGTCAACGACCGTCATTTTATTCTGAGTGAGCGTGCCGGTTTTATCCGAGCAGATTATCTGAGCGCAGCCGAGCGTTTCAACGGCGGTGAGCTTTCTGATAATCGCATTTTTCTTTGACATGTTCGTAACGCCGATTGAAAGAACGATTGTAACAACCGCCGCAAGACCCTCGGGAATGGCGGCAACCGCAAGCGAAACGGCAATCATAAAGCTGTCAAGAATCAGATGGAAGCCGAGGGCTTCGCCTCTGACATAAGCGGCGATAACCTGGAACGCAAAGATGAAAACGCAGATGCCGAGAACAAGCCATGTCAGAATCTTTGAAAGCTGATTAAGCTTTATCTGAAGCGGAGTTTCGCTCTCCTCAGCCTGAGCGATTGCGTTGGCAATCTTACCCATTTCGGTGTTCATGCCCGTCTCAACAACAACCGCCTTGCCTCTGCCGTAAACAACGGTTGAACCCATATAAGCCATGTTCTTTCTGTCGCCGAGAGGAACTTCGCCCTTTTCGCCGCCTTTGAGCAGACCAATGATCTTGCCAACGGGAACGGATTCGCCTGTCAGAGCGGCTTCTTCGATTTTCATGCTGGCGCATTCAAAGATTCGGCAGTCTGCGGGAACTGCGTCGCCCGCTTCAAGGATAATGACATCGCCGACAACAAGGTCTTCACTGCGGACCGAAACGATTTTTCCGTCACGCAGAACCTTTGAGGTTGCCGCCGACATTTCCTGAAGCGCTTCGATTGCGGCTTCCGCCTTGCTCTCCTGCAAAACGCCGAGAACAGCATTGATAAGAACAACAATTGCGATTATTACCGTGTCGGTCGGGAAATATCTGCCTCCCGCCGCCGCTGTTTCAAAATATTCCGTGAATGCGGAAATAACCGCCGCAACAATAAGAATGATGATCATCGGGTCGGAAAGCTGCTCTAAGAAACGCTTGAGCATCGACTTTTTCTTGCCCTCATCAAGCTTATTCTTGCCGTTTTCGCTCAGTCTCTTTTCAGCCTCAGCGGAGGTTAAGCCGTTTTCGGAGCTTTTGACATGAGAAAAGACCGTCTCTGCCTGTTCAAGATAGAACTTCATTTGGTTTCAACCCTTTCGTTTTGTTTTTGGGATTGCTGTTTATAAAATCATAAACATAGTTTTTTAACAGTAATGGAATATGTCTGAAATACAATATCTCACGCACATTCGGGCATTATCTGTTGCATTTCAGATGCGAAGCAGTTTTGAGGGAGAAGATTTTCGTTCCGTCAAGGCGAAAATCTGCAGGAATACTTTGTGTATTTCAAAGATTTTTAACGCAGACGGGGCGGAAATAAGCCCCTCAAAACCATATTTATTGCTGTTAAAAAACTAAAAGATAAAAAAGACCTTTGACAAAGTGCAGAACACTCTGTCAAAGGTCTTGCTTCCAAAAAATCGGGCCGACGCCAGATGCCCTTTGGGCAACGGGTGTTGACAATCGGCTCGGGGCATGCCCCTAAAGCTACTCCCCTTTAACTTTACAAGCTTATTGTATCATAACGGAATTTAAGTGTCAATGGGACAGAGCAAAAAATCTGTCCGCATTTTTCCGTTACGGCGCATAAAAGCCGCCGAGGCTTTCAACGAAGCCCGTGCAAAGCTCTTTATACATGTATTGCTCATATTTTTCTTTATCGGCAAAATTTACCGATTCGTTACTGCTGTTATAAATATCGGGAAAACGCTTCTGACCCTCGCCGCTGAAGCGGACAAGATCCGTTTCGGCATAGCCGTCTGCAATGACGGAATCCATGGCGGCGTTGAGGTCGGCTATCTCGCCCTGAACCTCTTTTATCATATAATTGAGCAGATATGCGCTACCGGCGTTCGGAGCGGAGGCGGCAAACTCAGAAAGCGAATTGTTGAGCCGCTCCCACTCGCTGATTTTACTGCGTTCCTCCGAAACGGTGAACGAAGTGTTTTTGCCCTCGGCGTCCTTTGTGTGCAGACGGTTTATTTCCGCAAAAATATCCATAAGGCTCAGAATATCCGAACGCTTTGCTTCATAATCCCAAGCCGCATCGTTGATTGCGGCAAGCGTCTGAGAAAGAGAAACCGCTTCAGATGAAATTTTTTCTCCCAAAAGCTCAGGGCTTTCTGCAAGCTCTGCGGCGGCTTCATTCCAGGATGAAAGCTTCTCGGAATCGTATTCCGAGAGCAAAAGCG
>JBJEQC010000041.1:0-6454 GCA_051881555.1 Acutalibacteraceae bacterium | reverse complement strand
TATCCGAACGCTTTGCTTCATAATCCGAAACTGCATCGTTGATTGCGGCAAGCGTCTGAGAAAGAGAAACCGCTTCGGATGAAATTTTTTCGCCCAGAAGCTCCGGGCTTTCGGCAAGCTCTGCGGCGGCTTCATTCCAGGATGAAAGCTTATCGGAATCGTATTCCGAGAGCAAAAGCGGGTAGCTTTCGTTGATTTCAAGGCGTAGATTTATATATTTTTCAAGCAGTTCGGCTTTTTCACCGCCTGATTTTTCAACAAGCTGAAAAGCCTTTGAAAATTCGTTTTTCTCTGCGCTTTTTTTCGCCAAAGAAAAGAAAACGGTGTTTTTGGAGCATAAAAACGCAACGAGCAGAACAATGAGGGCAGAAATAACCGAAACCGCAGCGACAAAAGTCTTTTTGCCGCCGTGATTTGCACGGTATCCGGTTGTTCCCGTTCTCTGTTCTCTCATGTGTTCCGTCCTCAGATAATTTTTCCGAACAGCGGAGCTTCCGCCACGGCGTCAAGCTTCATTATAACCTTTTCGCCAAGCTCGGCTAAGTTTTCCGTCGGCATAAATGACGCCGCAAAGCCCTTGACATTGTCCGCTATGGTTGAAAGCGGCGGATTGCTTGAGGGATAAAGCGTTACATTCTTGCCGTTAAATACAATCTTTATTCTTCTTTCGCAAATCGATTCAATCGGTCTCATATGGATTTCAAGAGTGTTCTCGTCCTCCCATGCGGCGGTTGAAACTGCGGTAAGGTCGATTCCGCCCAGGCGGATTTTGCTGTAGCGGTCAACGCCGTCCATGCCGCAGTGGATTTTGTTATGTTCCTTGCCCTCATCCCATGCCATCGTGCATTCATTTTCCATAAATTCAAGAACCACATTGTCAATGTTGCCCGCTCGGTTGGCAGACATATAAACGACAGCCAGCGGCAGCATCGAAAGCGGCCAGCCGATTGCATTGAGCACGGGATTTTTGGCAAAATGAATTATTCTGCCCTTGATGAATTCCTCGGTAACGCTTCTGGGCGCTGCGGGGAGCGATTCAAGGGGCTTGAAGCTCAGCTCTTTAACCGCATCCTGCGGCTCAGTTTCGCTTTCCTCAACAAAAATTGCAGGGAAATGGCGGTACAGACAGTCTCTCGTTTTTTCTTCAAAAACCTCGCTGCAGGTCATAATGACCGCCGCATCATACTTGTTGAAAACAAAGCCGAACTGTGAAAACATTCCGTCTGCACGGAAGCTTTCGCCGTCTCTGTTTCTCCAGAAGAAAAATCCGTAGCCGTCGGTGCTGTCTCTCTCGGAGTTCTGCGGATTCTCAACCTGCTTTTTCGTTGCCTCTTCGACATACCATGCGGGGATAACCTGCCTGCCGCAGAATTTTCCGCCCTGCTGAATGCAGAGAATGAAGCGGGTAAGCTCCTCGGTTGTTATGAACAGCCCCCAGCCGCCTGCGGGATTGCCCTCAAAATCGGACTCCCAGAAAGGTCTGCGGGTTATGCCGAGCGGCTCAAAAAGCCTCGGCATGAGATAATCGAGCATGTTCTGCCCCGTCAGCCTCTTGATAATTGCACTGCACATATAAGTATTTTCGCTGATGTAACGCCAGCCCTCGCCCGGGGCGAATCCCCATTTTGACTCAAAGAACTGCTTGACCCAGCTGCCCTTTGTTTTGTCGCTGAAAACGCTGACATCCTTGCCCGCAGTCATGGTTAAAAGGTGGAAAACCGTCATTTTTTCAAGGTTTTCATCGAATTTTTTCGGCCTGTATTCGGGGAAAATATCGATTACCTTTGTGTCGAGAGTCAAAAGCCCCTCGTCAATCGCAAATCCGATTGCAACCGAAGTAAAGCTCTTGCTGACGGAATACATCGTGTGCGGACTTTTGCTGTTGTAAGGATAGCGGTAAGCCTCGTGGGCAATTTTGCCGTGACGGACAATCACCAGAGAATGCATCTCTATTCCGCTTTCCTCAACATCTTTGATTAATGCACTAATCTCTTTTGAACTGACCCCAACCTGTTCAGGGAAATCGGCTCTCGGAATTTTTTTATCCATAGAAACAACCTCCTGTTAAAAAATCAGCAAAAATATTCTGTTGTATTTATTTATTATATCACATCAAAAAAAAGAATTAAATAGAAAAATCAAAAAAATCGGAAGAAAAAAATGCGTTAAAGCCTTTTGAGCCTTAGCGCATTTAATAGTTATAATTATGTATTAATATTACAGAATTTCACCCATCATGCCGGGAACAGCGCCGCAGGCATTGGATTCGTCGGTGTCAATGTGCATTGCAAGAGCAAATTTGGGGCTGACTCTGACAACAACATCGTCAAAAACGAGCTTTCTGCCGTTTGAGTCAATCTTAACCGAAACAACCTGCTTATCCTCAAGGCCGTATTTCTCGGCATCCTCGGGAGTGGCGTGGATATGTCTCTTTGCGGCGATAACTCCGCATTCGATTTCAATTTCGCCTTTGGGGCCGACAAGCTTGCAGGAGCCGCTGCCCTCAATGTCGCCGCTCTCACGGACGGGAGCGGTTACGCCGATGCTGCGGGCGTCGGTGAGCGAAAGCTCAACCTGAGTTGCGGGGCGGATGGGTCCGAGAATTGAAACTGCGGGGAAGCTTGACTTTGAGCCGACAACGGCAACTCTCTCTTCGCAGGAATACTGACCGGGCTGAGAAAGATCCTTTTTGCGGGTTAATTCATATCCCTCGCCGAAAAGAATGTCAAGAGCCTCACGGCTGACATGAACATGGCGGGCAGAGGTTTCAACAAGAACTTCTTTTTTCATGGAAAATCTCCTTACTGACAGTAATTTTTAAACGCAAATTTCGGTGACCGCTTTTGCAAACGGCCACCGACTTTGAAACTTAATAATTAATGATGAAGTAATCGTGAGTGGTGAAAGGAATAACAACGCCGACCTTATCGAAGTTGATAGTCCACTTGAGGTCATAGTCTGCATTGAGAACACGGCCTGTTGCGGGGTCAACGGTTACGGTAACGGTTGATGAGGGATAATTCATCGTTGCCGTTCCAACCATTCCGGTTGCAACGCCGGGAATGTTTTCATTAACAACGCCGGGAAGAACAACATTGAAAGCCTTGGGAGCGTGGCCCTGGCCGTGCTTGATGCTGTCTGACTTGCCGTCTTCAACGGTTGTGATTCTGATGATATACTTGCCGTCTTTCTCAACGATCTTTGCTTCTTTAACATCGGCAACTGTGAGCTTGCTTGAATAGCTCTCGCCCTCAACGGGGAATACTGCCTTTATGTCGTCGCCCTTATATGTTTCTTCGCCCTTGCTGTTCTTTGCAAGCTGTTCGTTGAGGAATGATTCAGCACCGCCGAGAAGCTTGAGAATGCTGTTGATTGAGCTGGGGAATACGGGAGTGCCGTTAAGGGTGATCTTTGAATACTTGCGGGTAATGCTCTTTGCGTTGGGCTTAACAGCGTTGATGGCTGTGTTGAAGTAGTTAACGATTTCTTCCTTTGTCTGAGGCATTGCTGCAGCTGCGGTTGTTTCCTCGGAAGCTGCTGCGGTTGAACCGTCGACTGCCTGAGAAGCTGCGGTGGTGTCATCGGCAACTGCGGCAGTGGTATCCTCTGCTGCGGGAGCTGTTGAATCCTCTGCAACGGGAGCTGCGGTGGTATCGTCAACCTCTGCAAAGGGATCTTCGGTTGTTTCAGCGGTTGTGGTGGTTGTGTCCTCGGTCTTGCCGCCGCAGGCTGCGAAAGCAAAAACGAAGCTGAGTGCAAGAAGAATTGCAATAATTTTCTTTGACATGTTTTTTCCTCCTAAAAATCTGTGTGTGCTTGAATTACACTTTTGCCGACGGCGGAATCCGATAAATTCCGACAGAGCGGCGTTCGTAATATAGTATAATATAAAACTATTCCGATTGCAAGCAAAAAATAATATAATTCAAAAATTATTGACCGATTTTGTTCATTTTGTCAATTTAAAGTATGAAAAATTCATTGCCGTTCAAGCGTTATAAAAGCATTTGCAAGCGACATGCCGTATTCATCGTGAGTGACGAGGATAACGGGCTTGGTTTTTGCATATTCACAGATAATCGAGCCGATGCGCTCTTTAAGCTCCGCTTCAAGCCCCTTGAACGGTTCGTCAAGAATGAGCGCATCAGCGTCAAACGCAAGCGCCCTTGCAACGGCAACCCTGCGGCTCATTCCGCCGCTAAGCTCCGATGGATATTTCCCGAAGCTGTCCGCAAGCCCGACTTTTTCAAGGCATTTCTTTGCCGTTTCAATGTCGGAAACAGCCGTGACATTTTCGAAAGCCGTCATTGTCGGCATGAGCCTGTCCTCCTGAAATACCACCGAAAACTTTCTTGCGCCGCCTATTCTTCCGCTGTCCGGCTTTTCAAGCCCGCAGATAATTCTTATCAATGTTGTTTTGCCGCAGCCCGAGCCGCCGAAAATGCTGAAAATTCCGCTGTCGGGTATTTCAAAGCTCAGATTTTCGAGAACCTGCCTGCCGCCGTATGATTTTGATATGTTATTGAGAACAATTGACATGATTATCCTCCGAAAATTAACCTGCTCTGCCTTTGAGTAATCTTACAACCGCTTTTTCAAGCAGAAAGCTCATTATGATAACTGCCGCCGTCCATGCAAAGAGGTCGGCATATTCAAGATTAATCTTTGCGTAATAAAGATTGTATCCGACCGAATCGGGCGGAGTTGCAAGCACCTCGGCGGCGATTCCCGCTTTCCACGAAAAGCCGATAGCCGTTGTGCATCCCGAAACGAATGCGGGCTTGACCGAGGGCAGATAAATTGCTCTGAGCTTCTGCCTCCTTGAAAAGCCGAATATTTCCGCCGCTTCAAGCAGGTCTGAATCGGCGTTTCTGATTCCCTGAGCAACATTTGACCACATGACGGGAACGACCATTAGAAAGGCAATAACAATGGGGATTCCGCTTCGCCTGACCCAGACAAGCAGTAATATAATAAATGAAGCAACGGGAGTGGTTTTGACCGTAAGAAGCAGAGGGCTGAGGAATTCATAGAGCGGCTTTGAAAATGCGGTCAAAGCTCCGAGCAGAGAGCCTGCCGCAACGCCGAGCACACAGCCGAGACTGATTCTGCCGAGCGAAAACAACGCAGATTTCCAGAAATCAGCCGTTCCCGCAAGCTCAAAAAGCCGTGAAACGACCGAAACTGGCGACGGAAACAGAAATTCGCTGTCAACAATTACCGACAAAAGCCACCAAAGCAGGAGCCATAATAGAATGACTCCTGCTTTAATCAGTATCTTTTTTGCTTTTGAATTATGCGCCATAGTAGATATTGTCATCGGGGATTTCGCCGCCTACCGATGCGGGATTCGCTTCAAAGAGAATGCCGAACATGGCCTTTGCCATCTCTTTCATTTCTTCGCCCTTGATGAAAACAATGTTACAGCCGGGCAGGGTCGCCTTGGCAAGCTCTGCTTTTTCAAAAAAACCGTTTGCCTGAAGGAAAAGAGCCGCTGAATCGGGTTTTACATTGAGGAAGTTTACCGAAACCTCGTTGAACGAAAGAAATTCTTCGATTATTTCGGGATTCTGCTTGATATAATCCGTTCTCGCAACAACAACGCCCTGAGCAAGCTGAACATCGCAGACCTTATCCCATTCGGCGGTCAGATCAAGAGCCTCTCTGTAATTCTCATTATTTGCACGAACCTTTGTTGCATAGGGCTCGGGAAGAATGCAGATATCCGCCTTGCCCTCAATCGCAAGGGTTGCAAGCTCGTTGTGAGCGGTTTTATACTGAATATCGATATCCTTTTCGGGGTCGATTCCGTTCTTTGAAAGGATATAATTGACGATATATTCGGGAGTTGAGCCCTGACCCGTTGAATAAACGGTTTTGCCCTTAAGGTCGGCAACGCTCTTGATTGAATCGCCGTTTTCGATAACATGGAGAACGCCGAGGGTGTTAATGGCAAGAATCTGAATGCCGCCGTTTGTCTTTTTATAAAGGTTCGCCGCAAGATTTATAGGCAGAGCGGCAATGTCAACCTCGCCCTTTGTCAGCAGGGGAACAATCTCCTGAGGGTCGGAGAAATATTCAACATCGTATGCGTAGGATTTGTCAACCGCAATCTTTGCAAGGCCGAGACCCGTCGGGCCGTTGAGAGCCGCAACCTTGGTTTTGACCTCACGGACATAGTCGGTCGTCGGGGGAACGGTTTCCTCGGTTGTCGTCTCGGAACCGCCCTTGCCGCCGCACGCCGCAAAGGATAAAAGCATCATAACCGCAAGCAGAGCCGCCGCAAATCTTTTTATTGATTTCATATCATTAACCTCTTTTCGGTTTGATTTATATATTAAATTATACCTTTATAATTGCCCGTTGTCAATGCTTTGCGACATGACTTCTCCGCTTTCGACGGGAGCCTTTTCCGGCGTGGTCATCAGCTTTAAGATTTTATCATACTGCGGCT